>NZ_JASJOJ010000174.1:0-408 GCF_038519165.1 Photobacterium sp. SP02 | reverse complement strand
AATTCTGCCACCTGACGTCTAAGAAACCATTATTATCATGACATTAACCTATAAAAATAGGCGTATCACGAGGCCCTTTCGTCTCGCGCGTTTCGGTGATGACGGTGAAAACCTCTGACACATGCAGCTCCCGGAGACGGTCACAGCTTGTCTGTAAGCGGATGCCGGGAGCAGACAAGCCCGTCAGGGCGCGTCAGCGGGTGTTGGCGGGTGTCGGGGCTGGCTTAACTATGCGGCATCAGAGCAGATTGTACTGAGAGTGCACCATATGCGGTGTGAAATACCGCACAGATGCGTAAGGAGAAAATACCGCATCAGGCGCCATTCGCCATTCAGGCTGCGCAACTGTTGGGAAGGGCGATCGGTGCGGGCCTCTTCGCTATTACGCCAGCTGGCGAAAGGGGGATG
>NZ_JASJOJ010000173.1:0-411 GCF_038519165.1 Photobacterium sp. SP02 | reverse complement strand
ACGAGGCTTGAACTCGCGACAACCGGAATCACAATCCGGGACTCTACCAACTGAGCTATAGCCACCATTGTAACTTGGTCGGCGAAGAGGGATTGAACGCGGCGGATTTACACACCCGAACAATACACTTCTTTTTTCCGAACCTGTAGGTTTGCTCACCGGGCAAACTTACCATATAAGTGGTCGGTGAAGAGGGATTCGAACCCCCGACCCTCTGGTCCCAAACCAGATGCGCTACCAAACTGCGCTATTCACCGATTTTTTGCTTGTCATCCAGCCATGCAGGCTGAAAAACATTATATGGGGTGGCTAACGAGGCTTGAACTCGCGACAACCGGAATCACAATCCGGGACTCTACCAACTGAGCTATAGCCACCATTGTAACTTGGTCGGCGAAGAGGGATTGAACG
>NZ_JASJOJ010000172.1:0-431 GCF_038519165.1 Photobacterium sp. SP02 | reverse complement strand
GAAGGCGCTCCCCTGCTAAGGGAGTATACGGTTTATCCCGTATCGAGGGTTCGAATCCCTCCTTCACCGCCATTCTTCCCAATAGCTAGAGTCCCTTTAGATATTGTGTAAGACCCTGCGCGTCCGTAGCTCAGCTGGATAGAGTACCTGGCTACGAACCAGGCGGTCGGAGGTTCGAATCCTCCCGGACGCGCCATATTTGATCAAGTATCAATGGACTGCTACTTCAAAAACTGATTCTGCGCGCTCGTAGCTCAGCTGGATAGAGTACCTGGCTACGAACCAGGCGGTCGGAGGTTCGAATCCTCCCGAGCGCGCCATCATCTCAAGTCGTGATTATTCACGCAGAAAATTCTGCGCGTCCGTAGCTCAGCTGGATAGAGTACCTGGCTACGAACCAGGCGGTCGGAGGTTCGAATCCTCCCGGACGC
>NZ_JASJOJ010000171.1:0-440 GCF_038519165.1 Photobacterium sp. SP02 | reverse complement strand
AAACTTCCGGTTGCTGTCTGACTCCGCCTGTTCTGCCTGCCGTTTCATCAGGGCGAGATGCTCAATGCGCTGCAGGGCTGACAGTTCAGAAAGCGTGACGGTCACACCGTTATGTTCAAATGATTCGGTTTTCAGGAACATCGCTGACTCTCCGGATTAACTGGCGGTGACGGTAATTTCTGCAACCGCAGCAAACTCACCATTACCGGATACAACCGGAATGTTGACCTTGCCTGCAGCAACGCCGTTCACGGTGATGGTCATACCACTGACCGACACGGTGGCTTTTGTTTTATCCGCAGACACCGCACGAAAGCTCTTGTCGGTTACGCCCTCCGGCTGGAAGGCCACGGTCAGCGTGGTGCTCTGCCCTTTCACCACCGAGGTGCTGGCAGGCGTCACGGTCATGCCGGTTGCCGCTGTTACCGTGCTGCGATCTT
>NZ_JASJOJ010000170.1:0-443 GCF_038519165.1 Photobacterium sp. SP02 | reverse complement strand
GAGAGACTTGAACTCTCACGTCCTTGCGGACACTAGCACCTGAAGCTAGCGCGTCTACCAATTCCGCCACCACCGCATGTGTGACTTTTCTTTCAGGGTGAAACTCACCCGGGTCCCTTGTTACAGGGGAGATTCCGACACATTTATCGAAACCTGAAACATGGCAGGGCTACCTGGATTCGAACCAGGGAATGGCGGCATCAAAAGCCGCTGCCTTACCGCTTGGCGATAGCCCTAAATGGTGCGGAAGGAGAGACTTGAACTCTCACACCTTGCGGCGCCAGAACCTAAATCTGGTGCGTCTACCAATTTCGCCACTTCCGCAAATTGTCTGCCTGTCAAGGCAAGGATGTCATTGGTGCGGAGGGAGAGACTTGAACTCTCACGTCCTTGCGGACACTAGCACCTGAAGCTAGCGCGTCTACCAATTCCGCCACCACCGC
>NZ_JASJOJ010000169.1:0-449 GCF_038519165.1 Photobacterium sp. SP02 | reverse complement strand
AAAAAGGGGCAGCGTTCATCCCTGAAAGGTGGCGGCAGCGTGCTTGTGGTGGGTAACCGTCGTATTCCCGGCGCGTTTATTCAGCAACTGAAAAATGGCCGGTGGCATGTCATGCAGCGTGTGGCTGGGAAAAACCGTTACCCCATTGATGTGGTGAAAATCCCGATGGCGGTGCCGCTGACCACGGCGTTTAAACAAAATATTGAGCGGATACGGCGTGAACGTCTTCCGAAAGAGCTGGGCTATGCGCTGCAGCATCAACTGAGGATGGTAATAAAGCGATGAAACATACTGAACTCCGTGCAGCCGTACTGGATGCACTGGAGAAGCATGACACCGGGGCGACGTTTTTTGATGGTCGCCCCGCTGTTTTTGATGAGGCGGATTTTCCGGCAGTTGCCGTTTATCTCACCGGCGCTGAATACACGGGCGAAGAGCTGGACAGCGAT
>NZ_JASJOJ010000168.1:0-454 GCF_038519165.1 Photobacterium sp. SP02 | reverse complement strand
ACTTCTCGGAAGCCTTCAACATCCCCGCATAGAGCAGCTTCAGCAAGCTGGTTTCGTTAGCGAAGCCGCCCTTGGTTTTGGTCAGCTTGCGGAACTGACGGTGCACCGCCTCAACCGCATTAGTGGTGTAGATGGCCCGCCGGATCTGCTCGGGATACTTGAAGTATACCGACAGATTGTCCCACTTGCTGCGCCAGGATTTAATGACCAACGGATACTGTTTGCCCCATTTTGCTTCCAGCTCGTCCAGCGCCTGCTCAGCAGCATTCTGTGTGGCGGCCTTGTAGACACACTTGAGATCCGCCATGAAAGCCTTCTGGTTCTTGCTCGCAACGTACTTCATGGAGTTGCGGATCTGGTGAATGACGCAGATCTGCACCTCTGTCTCAGGGTAGATGGTTTCAATGGCTTCCGGGAAGCCTTTCAGGCCGTCTACCGAAGCGATCAGGATGTC
>NZ_JASJOJ010000167.1:0-492 GCF_038519165.1 Photobacterium sp. SP02 | reverse complement strand
GCAGTGTCCACACAGATTGCTTGGTCGAAATGTAGAGAGCCACTCATGCTGCCCAACAGCGTGAGTACGAATTAGAAGTCCCATTCGTCTAGAGGCCTAGGACACCGCCCTTTCACGGCGGTAACAGGGGTTCGACTCCCCTATGGGACGCCACGGGTCGTTAGCTCAGCTGGTAGAGCAGTTGACTTTTAATCAATTGGTCGCAGGTTCGAATCCTGCACGACCCACCATTCCTGCCACGGGAATGTAAAAATACTGTGGGCGATTAGCTCAGTTGGGAGAGCACCTCCCTTACAAGGAGGGGGTCACTGGTTCGAGCCCGGTATCGCCCACCACTCTCTAAATACTTTCTGCACGGATACGCAGATTCAATAGCTTAACTGTTGTTGGATCGATTCTCTGACGCTGAAAGCCTTTAGAAAGTGGATATCAAAAGATAATTCACATGCTCTTTAACAATCTGGAAAGCTGACTAGTAAATTCAATCTTAGA
>NZ_JASJOJ010000166.1:0-494 GCF_038519165.1 Photobacterium sp. SP02 | reverse complement strand
CAATGATGTCAATGCGCTGGTGATGACAGCCGGAGAAGGCGCACTGCTTCTGCAGACGCGGCGTTCACACCTGCTCCGCTCTATGACGGCATGCGGAAATCACACCGACATTTAGCGAATGCCATTATCACACTGATAAACATATAATTTTTATATTAACATCAGAGCCACCACTACTGAATCACGCAAAAACCAACCCATTACCCAGCCTTTCCTGCCATCAGAGCCTGTACCGAACCGGGCCAGGTTCTCCATCATGATCTGCCACGTAGGGTTTGACATTTGTGGCAAAAAGCTCAAATATGAGCACTTCATTTGCTCAGGTGCATTACATTCGTTCATTCATAATGAACCGCCACAGAGCAGAACGTCATTTCTTACCACATATCAAAAAGGTTTTACTGAGATGAGCACCAAACTGGAACAGCTGCGCGCATTGACTACTGTTGTTGCCGATACCGGCGACATCGAAGCGATTAAGAAATACCAACCGC
>NZ_JASJOJ010000165.1:0-502 GCF_038519165.1 Photobacterium sp. SP02 | reverse complement strand
TGGTGGCTACGACGGGATTTGAACCTGTGACCCCATCATTATGAGTGATGTGCTCTAACCAACTGAGCTACGTAGCCATTCAATTTTTATAACGCCGACAAACATGTCCACGCTGAGTAAGATGGCAGGGCTACCTGGATTCGAACCAGGGGATGGCGGCATCAAAAGCCGCTGCCTTACCGCTTGGCGATAGCCCTGCAGAATGTCACAAAGAATTGTGCAATTCAAGCAAGAAATGGTTACTTGTCCACTTCTTAACTGTTCACCTCAGAGATTGGTGCGGAGGGAGAGACTTGAACTCTCACGCCCTTGCGGGCACTAGCACCTGAAGCTAGCGCGTCTACCAATTCCGCCACCACCGCAATACGCTGGGTGAACTATTCATCTTCGAATGATGAATTTATGGTGGCTACGACGGGATTTGAACCTGTGACCCCATCATTATGAGTGATGTGCTCTAACCAACTGAGCTACGTAGCCATTCAATTTTTATAACGCCGAC
>NZ_JASJOJ010000016.1:0-86624 GCF_038519165.1 Photobacterium sp. SP02 | reverse complement strand
TGGGATAACGTCAGATTCCAGTTCTGTACCGGGTGCGTCCACTTCTCGGAAGCCTTCAACATCCCCGCATAGAGCAGCTTCAGCAAGCTGGTTTCGTTAGCGAAGCCGCCCTTGGTTTTGGTCAGCTTATCGGCTGGACAAATTTCAGGAGATCGAACAATGGCTGGTGGATATCGGCATCTATCGTCCCTTGTGGCAAAACCGCCAGCAGCTCAATGTCCGAAGTCATCTCAATGGGGTATCACTGCTGGCGAATGGCTGGATTGATTTCAGCCGTGTGGTGTTCAGTTCACCATAGCGGTGGCCGGAATGCCGCTGTGAAAGCGGAAATCTTGATCCGGGGTGTTGATGAGTCCGGCTTCCCGCTGGCCAATGTGCAGAATTCGGTCACTGATATCCTTGCCGGCAATTTGCTCGGCCAGTTTCAGGTAATCCTGATAATGACGGGCTTCAGAGCGCAGCAACGAGATGTAAAACTTCTTGAGTTCATCATCAAGAAACGGTGCCAGTCTGGCGAAACGCTCGCAGGAGCGAGCTTCAATGTAAGCGCCAACAATCAGTTTATCGATTAAGGTGGCGGGTTCATGAGTACGCACGGCTTTCATCAGCCCGCGGGCATAGTTGCCGGCACTCAGGTTTGAGTAAGCGATACCGCGCTTGTCCATGATCTCAAGTACCTGTTCAAAGTGGTGGAATTCTTCTTTGATCAGGCGAACCATCTTATCAATCAGATCCTGGCCGTAAGGGCAATCTGCCCTTGCCGTCAGTTCAGCACTCAGGCCATTCATTTTGCCGTGGAAGGCGTCTTTTTGACGTGACCTGCCATAGACGAAATCTTCGTACGGTTTGGCCCAGTCAAGCAGTGCCTGGCCGCTTTTCTCATCCACGGCGTATTTGCGGATCAGGAAAATAGCGGTCTGGCTGGCTTTCAGCTCGCAGTTACAGTGATCAACCAGCAAGGCATTGAGGTTTTCCGGTTTGCGTGCTTCCTCAAGCCAGCTCTCTGGGGTTTCGCAATGCAGAAACCGGCGGACGGGAAGAAGTAGCTCGTTGATCATGCTCTGAGTGTCTGTCATGGATGGGTCTTATTGCTGAGTTGAACAGGAGAAAGAAAACCGGCGGATTATAACAAAGCTCTTTCTGAGCGACCAGAGAATGACAGAGATTGGTTCATCGTAAGAAACTAAGACAAAAATGAACCACTTAGCTTTAAAAAAGAGGGCTGTATCATCGTTATTCCATTTTGGTGTGCTTATACTGAAAAAGTATGTGTCGATGGCTGGTGAAGGAGGTCTGCCGGTTATTGGCATCCAGACACATCAGAAAAGGACTTTATATGCACTTACCCCGGATTGCCCCCTGGTTGCTGGCCGCTGTGACTTTACCTTTGAGCGTGAATGCACAGGCTGAACAAGCGTGCGGCCATGTCACCATTGCCGACATGAACTGGAATTCCGCGACCTTTATCGCCCATCTGGATCAGTTCATTTTACAGCAAGGATACGGCTGTGACGCCGAGCTTGTCCCCGGCGACAGCATTCCCACCACGACATCCATGATTGAAAAAAGTGAGCCGGATATTGCCCCTGAAATGTGGAGCAATACCATGCGCGAAGCACTGGATAAAGGTGTTAAGGAAGGTCGGTTGCGCTATGCCGGTGTGACCTTATCTGACGGGGGTGAAGAAGGCTTCTGGGTGCCGGCCTACATGGTGGACAAAGAGCCAAGCCTGAAAACCCTGGCTGGGGTGAAAGCCAATGCCAGCTTGTTTAAGCATCCTGAAGATCCGGATAAATCCGCCATGATGGGCTGCCCTGCTGGCTGGACCTGCCAGATCACCTCTGAGCATTTGTTTGACGCGCTCAAATTGGGCGATTCAGGTTTTGAGCTGGTGGATCCCGGTTCAGGCGCCGGTCTGGCGGCATCCATTGCAAAAGCCTATGAGCGGCAGGAGCCTTGGTTTGGTTACTACTGGGCGCCCACCGCGGTTCTGGGCAAATACGAGATGGTGAAAGTGGACTTCGGCACAGGGGTAGATGCCGAGCATTATAAGGCTTGTATTACCCAGGCGGACTGTCTGGACCCCAAACCTACCATGTATCCGCCGTCGCCGGTTGATACTGTGGTGACTGAGCGTTTTGCGGCACGAGCACCTGACGCGCTGGCCTATTTATCAAAGCGCGCCTTTACCAATCCGCAAATGAACCGCATGCTGGCCTGGATGGAAGAAAACCAGGCCGACGGTGAAATCGCTGCAGAGCACTTTCTCGCGGATAATGAGTCACTGTGGAGCCAGTGGGTAACACCGGCAGCGTTACAGCGTATTAAGCAAGCCCTGGCGGCTCGCTGATCCAGTCAGACCCGGTAGCTGCCGGGTCTGTTCATTTTACCGATCTACGGCACCCCGATATGGCTGAACTCTCCTGGATTACCGATTTCCCCCAACTCGATCGTCATCAACTGCTCGCGATTCGTAAAACCCTCGATGGCGCCTATCGTGCGTTTTCACGTGAGTATGGTGACAGTATTGAATCCTTTTTTGACCCGCTGCTCTCTTTGCTGATTGGCTTTGAAAAGCTGCTGCTGAATACGCCGTGGTGGCTGATGATTGCCCTACTGGCCGGACTGGCTTTTTATGCCAGTCGTTCCTGGAAGCTGGTAGTTGGCGTAGTCGTTGCTTTTGTGTTCATTGGTCTTTTCGGTATGTGGGAAGATACTATGCGCACCATGAGCATTATTATTGCATCCACGCTGCTGGCGATCGTGCTGGGTTTACCGGTAGGGATTCTGATGGCCCGTTCAGACAGGGCGCAAAATGTGATCACCCCGCTGCTGGATGTAATGCAAACCATGCCGGCGTTTGTGTATCTGATCCCGGTCGTGATGCTGTTGGGCATAGGTAAAATTCCGGGCCTGATTGCCGTGGTGATTTATGCGATCCCCCCTGTGATCCGCCTGACTAATCTGGGTATTCGGCTGGTGGACAAAGAAGTGCTCGAAGCGGCGGAGGCGTATGGCGCGAGCAGTTGGCAGCGGCTGACCGGGGTGCAGTTGCCGCTGGCGATGCCGACTATCATGGCGGGGATTAATCAGACCATTATGATGGCGCTGGCCATGGTGGTGATTGCGTCCATGATTGGCGTAAAAGGTTTGGGACAGCCTGTCCTTAAATCGATTACCAACCAGTATTTTACGCTGGGTCTGCTCAACGGGCTGGCCATAGTGGCGCTGGCTATCATTTTTGATCGTATCTCCCAAAGCTATGCCCGGCGCACCCAGCAACATCTTGCGGGGCAAAAACATGACTGATTCAATCCACACGTCAGACACAGGCACGCCGCTCATTCGTGTGCGCGATTTGTATAAGGTGTTCGGCCCTCAATCCGAGCGGGTACTGAAACAGGTGCATGCCGGAAAATCGAAATCTGCCATCCTGGCAGAAACCGGGCATACGGTTGGCCTGAACAAGATTAACCTGTCGATATGTCAGGGCGAGATATTTGTCGTGATGGGCTTGTCCGGCTCAGGCAAGTCGACCTTGATCCGGCATTTTAATCGTCTTATCGAGCCGTCTGCCGGTCAGGTGGAAATTGACGGGGTGGATGTCACCGCTTTGAGTGCTTCTGCGCTGCAGGCATTCCGGCGACAGCGGATGGCAATGGTCTTTCAGCGTTTTGCCTTACTGCCTCACCGGACTGTGCTGCAGAACATTGGTTATGGTCTGCAGATACAAGGTGCTGATAACAGTGAGTGGCGGGAAAAAGCCGGCTACTGGCTGGAGACCGTGGGTCTGGCAGGCTATGGCGATCACTATCCATCGAGCCTGTCTGGCGGGCAGCAGCAGCGGGTTGGACTGGCGAGGGCGCTTTGCACCGATGCTGATATTCTGCTGATGGATGAGGCCTTTTCGGCGCTGGATCCGCTGATTCGCAGCGAGATGCAAGAACAGTTGATGGCCCTGCAGTCCAAACTCGGCAAGACCATTATTTTTATCACTCATGATCTGGACGAAGCATTGCGGCTGGGTGACCGGATCGCGATATTGCGCGACGGTGAGCTGATTCAGCAGGGCCGACCTGTGGATATTTTGCTGCACCCCATTGACGATTATGTCGAAGCCTTTGTTAAAGATGTGAATCGGTCCAGAGTGCTGAAAGTCGAGGCTGTCATGTCGCCGGGCGCGCACTGTGTTGGGTTATGTTCGGTATCTGAGGCGAACCGCTACATGGAGCAGCATAGCCTGAACGAAGTTTATGTACTGGATGAGCAGCAGCGGTATCTGGGCGTGCTGACCCGTCACAGTATTGAAAAGGCCATGACTGACGCTGCGGACGGGCGGTTAGATGAATCGGCTTTGCTGCCGGTGCCTGCGATTTCGCGTCATCAGCTGCTTGAGCAGGTGCTGCCTGTCACTCTGGAGGCGGACGTCGCTTTGCCTGTGCTGGGAGAGAAGGGAGAAGTGTGTGGCCGTCTTTCTCGTTCTACACTGGCCAAAGTGCTCAGTGAACACCATGTTGTAAACCCCACATCGTAATCACCACGTCGTAATCACAATATCGGCTAACTAAGTGATAGGTACAGCCCAAACGAATCAGGCCGCTTTTAAGCGGCCTGATTGGATTAGCAATGTGCTGTCATTACCATTTCTTTTTCGGCTGGAACAGGATATCCAGTTCGTCCTGCTCTTTTTCGAGCATTTCCTGACGCTGTTTGGCATTGCTCTGATTCTGCGAGCTGTCAATTTCATCCAGCATGGCCTGCAACTTTTCGCGGGCCTGATTGGCATAATTGTGATTTTTGGTCGCCAGCGCATCCAGGCCTTTTCTTAACAGCTGTTTGGCAGTACCAATCTGGCGTTTCATGCGGGCATCGTTGGCACGTTTAACAACGTTTTCAATGTTAATGCGCAGCTGTAATCCTTCCAGACGCGCATTCTCAGCAACGAATGCCTGGGTGCCCAGGCGGCCTTTGCTGTGCTCGCTTTTAACTACCTGTTTCAGGCGTTTGACCAGCTGCAGCATAGCAATAGCCTGACGGTCTGTGGTGGGTACTTTAAAGCCAGACATTTCGTTAGGGGTGTAATTTTGCTGCAGCTGATGAATCTGCTCCCGGACGTTGTTAATACGCTGGGGCATAGAGCGATCTTTTTGATCCACCTCGAACATGCTTTCCAGGGCTGACAGGATGCGTTGATTCAGACAGACCAGTAATTCTTTGCTGTAAGGCAAATGATGAGCATGACCTATCAGATCTTCACTGGAGTCGATGATGGCAATGTGCTTAGCCAATTCCTGCTGCTTCTGGCTTTCCAGCTGCTGCCGGTACTGAATGATAACGTTATAACCCACAACCAGGACTAACAACAGGCCGATAAGACCGACCACTAAAGGTATACTCATAAAACTCGATCAGATAATCCACAGACAAATGAAGCCATAAGATACACCATCTGATCATGAGGTCATAGCATAGGGTAGAATTTTGCTCATAGCCTCACATTCGCAGTGCGCACATTTTTACATTGGGGGAGGTCGCTGGTGCCCTGTCGCTAACGCCGGGCCCGTATAGATTTCCACCTGTTGTCAAATTATGATGGTCAGAACCCTTGTGTTGCTGTACATGTGCATTTTAGACACTATGATACTGTATATAACATAGTGAAATAGATAGTCGTATTGTTAGAATGTAACGGACTATATTTGGGGCGGGAAAATGAAACTACAACAATTACGCTATATCGTTGAGGTGGTAAACCATAATCTCAATGTGTCCTCAACGGCTGAAAATCTGTATACCTCTCAACCGGGCATCAGCAAGCAGGTACGTTTACTTGAGGATGAGCTCGGCATTCAAATTTTCGAGCGTAGCGGTAAGCACCTGACCAAAGTGACGCCGGCAGGTGAGAATATTGTCCGTATTGCTCGTGACATTCTTTCGCGAGTAGAAAGCATTAAATCGGTTGCCGGCGAGTATACGCATCCGGAAATGGGCACACTGCATATCGCGACGACACACACCCAGGCGCGTTATGCGCTACCCAAAGTGATTCAGGGTTTTATTGAACGCTACCCGAAAGTCTCTTTACACATGCATCAGGGAACACCTTCCCAGATAGCGGATGCGGTTTCCAAGGGCACGACTGTGTTTGCCATTGCAACTGAAGCACTGCATTTATATCAGGACATGATTATGTTGCCGTGCTATCACTGGAATCGCTCAATTGTGGTGCGCTCGGATCATCCCTTGGCCCAGAAGAAAGACATTACGATTCACGATCTGGCGGCTTATCCCTTGGTGACTTACGTATTTGGTTTTACCGGGCGTTCTGAACTGGATAATGCGTTTAACCGCTCCGGGTTAACACCGCGGATTGTGTTTACGGCGACAGATGCCGATGTGATCAAGACCTATGTGCGTCTGGGAATTGGCGTCGGTGTGATGGCGAGCATGGCGATTGATCCTGAGACGGATCATGATCTGGTTGCTATTGATGCCAGCCACATTTTCGAAGCCAGTACGACGACCATTGGCTTTAAAAAAGGCACCTTCCTGCGTACTTATATGTACGATTTCATGGAGCGCTTCGCCCCGCATCTGACCCGGAACGTGGTTGATCAGGCATTAGCACTCAAGAGTAATGATGAAATAGAAGCCATGTTCGCCAGTATTAAACTGCCGGTGCGCTGAGTTTTTAAAGCCCTGCAGCAACCAATAAGCCGCATTCTGCGGCTTTTTTGTACTCTCTTCACTATTCACTGCTTTTGCGACCTGATCTGAGATAAAATGCGGCCCTTTAGTTAATTAGCGTATCAGGGTCGTCAATGTCTGCTTATTCAGACACATTTTGTCAGTTGGATGCCTTGCTCACTCAGGAACGAGCATACTGGCAGTTTATGCCTTTCGCCTGCCACGAATATCCCTGGCAGCACAGTATGCCAGGGCTGTCGGACTGGCTGGACTCTCTGTCCGATCTGGATGTGGCCCGCTTACTGGAAGACACTGCTGCGCTCATTGATGAACTAGCCGTTTTTCTCCCTGCTCTGCCTGAAATGCATCAGTTGGCTGATATTCCTGCACTCCCTTTAGTCTCAGAGGTGCCGCCGCATCTGCCCCGTGGGTTGGATGTTGGTATTCCGGGCCGGAAATGGCAGCAGGTGCTGGCATTCAATGCGGTACTGCCTGTGCATAAGCTTCCCTGGTTGGAATGGTGTGCCGGCAAAGGGTATTTAGGGCGAGTGCTTGCAGCATGCCACAACACCCGGGTCACCAGCCTTGAATGGCAACAAAGTTTGACACAAGACGGTCAGCTAGCTGCGAATCAGCTAGGGTTGCCAATGACTTTCGTTCAGGCGGATGCCTTTGCACCGGAAAGCGCCAGTGTGATCCGGCCGGATCAGCATGCGGTGGCTTTACATGCCTGCGGCGATCTGCACGTCAGTCTGCTGGAGCGGGTGGTTGCAAAGCGCACCGCGGCAGTCAGTGTGTCACCTTGCTGCTACCACCTGATCCGTCATGACACCTATCAGCCATTGTCGGCACCGGCAAAAGCGAGTGAGCTGAGATTATCCAAGCATGATTTGAGAATGCCGCTGCAGGAAACCGTCACAGCCGGACAACGGGTGAAACAGCAGCGATTTGTCGAAGTCAGCTACCGCCTGGGCTTTGATGCTTTGCAGAAACATCTGACCAACAATGACGCTTATTTGCCTGTCCCCAATGTGCAAAAAGCCCTCTTGAAGCATGGGTTTGCTGATTTTTGCCGGTGGGCGGCAGCGCAAAAGGGATTACAACTGCCGCAAGAGATGGATTATTGGTACTGGCAGCGATTGGGAGAAGTCCGCTTTCGAAAGGTAGAGCGTATGGAGCTGGTTCGCCAGGCTTTTCGCCGACCGCTTGAAATGTGGCTGGTTTTTGACCGGGCGCTGTTTATGGAAGAGGCCGGATATCAGGTGTTAGTTGGCACATTCTGTGATAAACCCACCACACCAAGAAATATACTTATTCACGCCCAATTGGAGAAATAATGGAGACAAGCACGCTGATTTACTGTGCGCTGGCCTTATCGGCTGGTTGTTTTGTGCAAAGTACCGTTGGCTTTGGCATGGCTATTGTGGCGGCGCCGATTGTGTATTTTTATGAACCACGTTTTGTGCCGGGTGTGGTGACATTTGTTGGCCTGGTACTGGCGCTGATTAATATGTGGCAGTACCGGCGAATGATTTCCTTTACCGGAATGAGCGCGGCGTTTGTGGGGCGCGTGCCTGGCACCATAGTTGCCGGCTGGATTTTGGTATACATCAGTGCTGAGCATCTGGCCCTGGTGCTGGGCGTGGGTGTGTTACTGGCGGTTCTGATCAGTTTATCTAAGGTCCGCTTCAAGCCCACCCCTAAAGCCTTGTTTGTGGCTGGTTTTACGTCGGGCCTGATGGGGACGACAACCAGTATTGGTGGCCCGCCTATGGCTTTGGTGTTGCAGCACGCGGAAGCCGGAAAATTAAGGGCGAATCTGGCCGTGTATTTTGTCTTCAGCTGTGTTTTATCGCTGATTGCCCTTTCGGCAACGGACCATTTTAGTCTGTGGCACCTGAAATATGCACTGATCGTGCTGCCCGCGCCGATACTGACCACCTTGTTTGCGTATAAAGTTCAGCATTTAATTAAAACTGAATGGGTCAGGTATGCCTTGCTGGTGCTTTGTACTTTTGCCGGCATGGCGGCCATGTGGCAGGGACTCAGCCCGATGTGGACCTAAAATTGCAATGCAGAGGCCGCTGATCACAGCGGCCTCTGACGTTGGATGGGGTAGATCGGGTCAGCTGGCTTTGGGGATGATGTTGAACAGATTAAATTGTCGCTGTTCCAGTTCATGGGCTGGCATGGGTTTGCCCAGATAGTATCCCTGACAATAGTCAAACTCGCACTGCTGGATATATTCCAGCTGTTCAAGCGTTTCAACACCTTCGGCGACCAGTTTCAGGTTCAGCTTGTCACAGATAGCACAGGTCGCTTCCACAATGGCCCGGCTGCTTTGATTATTGGCCTGCACGAAGCTTTGATCCAATTTCACCATAGTGATGGGCAGGTTCTGCAACTGAGAGAGTGACGAATAACCGGTACCAAAATCGTCAAGATGAAGCTCAATGCCCAGTTCCGCTAAATCGATGAGGCACTGTTTGGCGTCATCATACTCCTGCAACATGGCAGATTCAGTGAGCTCCAACGCCAGTTGGCTGGCGTTAATGTCGTAGTGTTCGAGTAATGTCCCGATATAAGTTGCGAGACTGGCATGGAGCTGGGCCCGGGACAGATTCACACTGACGGTAAAACGCTTACCATAGGCTTTATTCCAGTGTGAAAGCTGCATACAAGTTTGTTTCAGCGTCCACTTTCCTAGCGGTACAATCTGGCCGGTTTCTTCAGCAAGCGGAATAAATTCAGACGGTGCCACCTGGCCGAGATCTTCATCGTACCAGCGAATTAAGGCTTCAAATCCACCTAACCGATTGTTTTTCAGATCGACGATGGGCTGGTAATAGAGTTCAAAGGCTTCAGCATCCATGGCCAGCGTCAGGTGATGGCGCAGTGTCATTTTACGGTATAAATCTTCTGCCATCTCAGGAGAGAAATGATGGCAGCGATTACGGCCCCTCAGTTTGGCACGGTGCATTGCCATGTCAGCCTGAGTGATGAGGGTTTCAATTTTCTTTGCGTCATTGGGGAAGCTGGCCATCCCGATACTGCAGCCAATGGATAACTCACCCACTTCTTTCAGGTGAAAAGGCTTATTGAGATTGGTAATGAGCTTTCGCGCAAACTGGGCCGGATCTTCAACCTGGCGGTGGTCAATCTGGATGATGAATTCATCTCCGCCAAACCGGGCCAGCAAGCCGTTGAATTTGACAATTTCGCTGAGCCGGATAGCGATAGCCCGCAACATCTTATCGCCAATGGCATGCCCATAGGTGTCATTGATGAGCTTAAACCCGTCCACATCCAGAAACAGCAAGGTATAAGGCTGTGATGAATGCTGAGAGGCGTGGATAGCATTAATCATGCCCCTGCGGTTCAGCAGGCCGGTCAGGTAGTCGTGTTCTGACTGGTATTTCGCCTGTTTTAACTGCTCTTTTTCCTGGCTGATATTGACCAGGCTGAGTAAGAGCTGTTGTTTGTCAGCCAGCCACTTGCCATCAATGCTGAACCAGTCGTAGTTTCGGCCTGTCCAGCACAGCTTTCTGTGGTTGACCACTTGTCCTTCACTGGCATCATGCAACCATTTTTCTGCCAATTTGATATCGCCGACAAAAGTGGCGAGGCTGTCCAGCTGTTCACCAAAAGCGTGAATGAAGGCGCGATTGGCACTCAGCAACTGACCTTCAGAAGAAAAAAGCAGGGCAAGATTTGAGCCATCAGAAAATGCCAGTTCACGTCTCAGGCTGGCTTCCTCAGAAATAACATGAACCAGCATAGCGATTCTGCCATCTTCGCTCGGGATACCAGAGAAATGACACAATGCATTTTTCACTTTGCTCTTGGGGCTGTAGCTCCACCAAAGTTTTAGCGATTCACCGCGTTTGAACATCTGCAAATAGTCATTCAGGGTTGCTTCTACCGCGTCGGACATATCCTGTCCCAGATCCCGTGAGGTAAGCTCACTCAGGCTCTCTGCCTCCCAAAGGGGAAGTGCAGCAGAATTGGCCCAGATAATGGCTTTGTTTTCGATGTCGAAAACCCATACCGGGGATTGCAGATATTCAAAGGTCGTAAAGAATTGGCTCATACCAGATAAAGGAATGACTTTAAAGGGGCAATGCCTCAACGATAGCCTAAATTGTCTGAGGCATACATGCGAGAGGGCGTAAAGCGTGATCTTGATTCAGGAAGTGCGTGTTGCGTAAATGTAAATTAATGATAAATAAGCACAAATAGTGAGCTGGCAGCGGATCTATTGGCTCGGAAGTGCACTGTGCAAGTGATGAGCTAACGTCTGAGAATGGGCTTAGCTAAACAGCTAAGCCCAGAATTGCTCTTGCTTTACAGGTAAACACACACTTACTTCACATTATGAAACTCAGTGTGCATTTTTATGGTGCTTTACCCGACGGCAGGAATAAGTCCTGCCATCTGGAGGAACTGTGCTGTGATGATCAGCACACCTGCGCCGGTTGCCATGATGAGAGCCGGTTTGCCGCCGCTGACCTGGTACTCACCGATAGCCTGGCGTTGTCCTCGCTGAACATGCACCATGGCCACTGGCAGGAAGATAGCCAGAATGACGAGCGCAATCGCCGCATAACCCAGCGCCATAATAAAGCCTTGCGGATAGAACAGGGCAAAGCACAGCGGTGGTACGAAGGTAAAGAGAGCCGTTTGTACTCTGCCGGACTTCGAATTTTTCTGATTTAAGGTATCAGACAGGAAGTCAAACAAGCCCAGGCTTACCCCGAGGAAAGAGGTCGCCAGCGCAAGGTCTGCAAAGATAGAGACGGAATTACTGACCATAGGGCTTTTGAGCAGTGTACTCAATGCGGCAATAAAGCTGCCCAGGCTGGAATTGGCGATCAGATCAGACTGGCTGAGAATGCCCTGGCTGGCGACTTGCCACAGCAGGTAAATGACTAACGGCACAGAGGCACCCACTATCATCACCTTGCGCAGCGCTTTCATGTCTATGCCCACATAGCGGACGATAGAAGGAATGCTGCCGTGGAAGCCAAAGGAGGTAAACACCACAGGCAGAGCCGAGATGAGCAGGCCTTTTTCGACCGGCATATCAACCAGATGTTGTCCCTGAATATGCGGCAGTAACAGGCTGAGCATGACAGCCAGTGCAATAATTTTCAGCGTAAACAGGATACGGTTGACCAAATCAACCGAGTGTGTCCCGACCGATACCACAGTCGCAATCAGCAAAGTGAACAACACTGTGCCAGCCTGCGGCATGACATCAAGCCCAAACCAGCCGGACAACTTGTCATTTAACTGGGCACCGCCACCGGCAATATAGGCCGCGCACAATGCGTAAAACAGAAACATCATTGCAATGTTGGCGACAACTTGTCCTTTTGTACCCAGCAACTCTTTCGCCAGCGAGTGGAGCGTGGCTGAAGGATCAGCATGTTGATGAACTTCCAGCATCAGCAGCGCTGTGTATACCATCAGCGCCCAGATACCGATCATGGTCAGTGTGGCGGTTGTAAAACCCAGTCCGGCTGATGCCAGCGGCAGGGCCAGCATCCCTGCGCCAATGGTTGTTCCGGCAATAATTAAAGTACTGCCGAAGGTTTTGTTCATGCTCATCGAGTAAAAACTCCCTGTATTTTTATTGGTTTAATTAATGGGAGAGGGGGGCGGTAAGGCTGATTCTCTCCGAAGAAAAAATATAGCCACAATGGTGCACTGGGTTGGAAGGAATTGATATGTTCAGATTTCTTTACAACACGCTCGACCACTGTGGCCGACGATAATAGACTTTCATGGCGAACTTACTCATAACATTTATACAACAATTGGTGTTTTTGTCTGTAAATTGTACTGATTAGCAGGCGTAATTTACGGTGGACACTTTAAATGCAGAAAAATGACCTGTCAACTTTTGTTTATTTTTATGTAAATTAAAGTTTACGGTTCTGATTGTTATGTAGTGAGTGTAATGCATTGCACCAGAGGGTGTTTTCAATTATCAGTGCTTAAGATTCTCTCGTGGTTGACTAAGTGTTACAGTGAAGTGCCAACTGAATAAATAAGAGGAACAACATGTTGCAAGTTGTCATGATAAGTACCGGTGAAGAAGTCCTGCATGGAGATATCGTTGATACCAATGCAGCATGGCTGTCCCGTTTGTTTTTTCAGAACGGCTTCGCGCTGTCGCGACGCACTACAGTCGGTGATCAGCTTGAAAGTCTGGCATCGGAAATAGAGCAGTGCAGCCTTACGGCTGATATCGTCATTGTAAATGGTGGTCTGGGGCCGACCACCGATGATTTGACAGCCCAGGCGGCAGCCATTGCAGCAGGAGCCGGCTTAGAGCAGTCGGAGTTCTGGGTTGAGCAAATGATCGAGAAGTACCGGACTCTGGGTCGGGAAATGCCGCAGGCAAACCTGAAGCAGGCCATGTTGCCAGAGGGAGCCGACGTACTGGATAACCCGGTTGGTACCGCATGCGGCTTCATGATGAAGCTGAATCGTGCACATTTGTTCTTCACCCCGGGTGTGCCCAGTGAATTTAAGGTCATGGTAGAAGACGAGATCCTGCCCAGGCTGAAATCGCTGCACCCGGATGTCGCAAGCCTTGAGTGTCACCGGCTGTACAGCTTCGGATTATCAGAGTCAGGCATCAACGATACTCTGGCTTCGCTGTCCTTACCGCCGTTATTCCAGCTGGGTTACCGCTCTTACTTGCCTTTTATCGAAGTGAAGTTGTTTGCACCTAAAAATGATGCCCAGGCCGCTGCCGTGTTAGCGCAAATTCAGGCGCGCCTGGGTGAGAATATTGTCGGTGCCGGTGAAACCTTGCTCGATACCATAGGCACGCATTTCTCCAAAGCCCCTCTCACATTAACGGTGGCAGAGCAGTTTACCGGCGGTGATGTACTTAACTGGCTGCAGGATAATCCGGTGACCCAGACCGCATTAAGTCAGGGATGGTTGTTGACGACCCAGGTCGATCCCTCTTTGAGCGACGCAGAGCCTATGGGGGCCTCTTTAGCAATGGCCGCCGCCGCCCGGCAGCAGACGGGTTCCGATCTGGCACTGGTTTGTGGCCCGCTGTATGACAACAGTATTGCGATTGCCCTGTCTACGCCAAACGGCGATTGGGCGCAGCACGTGCGTACCCGACGGGAGTATGCCAATAAGCCTCATCGTAAAATGGTCGCGACTTTGATGCTGGATATGCTGCGCCGGTGGCAAACGGGTCAGACCGTGATTGGTCAGTATGAATCGTTCGAGAGGCTGAGTGAGTTGTTTTTACCGGCCGAGCCGAATTGATCTCAATCAGCACAAGAAACAAAAAAGCCAGTCTGGTACTCCAGACTGGCTTTTTTTGACACAGAGTTGAGCTGTGTTCAGCGCTGAGGTGGGTTACTCGTTAACCGCAGAGTGAGAGAGTTGGACCTGGTAATCAAACTCCAGACTCAGATCTGAGGTTGGTATCGACCGGCAGGCAAGGATTTCTCCCGGTGCGACAAAGGCCATTGCCTCGCGCTGATCCACCTGGCCTGCTATCAGTTTGCACCGGCAGGCTCCACACATTCCATTGCGGCACTGGTACTCAGGCTGTAAACCTGCACGTTCCAGTTGGACTAATAAAGGCTCATCATTATTGCCAGAAACCTGTTGTCCGTTAACCGTAATGGTCAATCGGCTCATAGTTCGAAGTCACCCAGATCGTCAGCACTGACGTCGTTATCAATCTGACCAACCAGGTAAGAACTGATTTCCGCTTCCTGTGGCGCAACCTGTACGTTGTCAGAAGACAGCCAGGCGTTAATCCACGGAATCGGGTTTTGAGTGGCACCCGGGTAAGCGGGTTTCAGGCCAACGGCTGTCATACGCAGGTTGGTGATGTATTCCACGTACTGGCAAAGAATGTCTTTGTTCAGGCCGATCATCGACCCGTCTTTAAACAGGTATTCCGCCCATTCTTTTTCCTGCTCAGCAGCATCTTTAAAGATGTCGAAGCTCTGCTGTTCACACTCACGGGCAATGTCAGCCATCTCAGGATCATCCTGACCGGTACGCATCAGGTTAAGGATATGCTGAGTGCCTGTCAGGTGCAGGGCTTCATCACGAGCGATCAGCTTGATGATTTTGGCATTACCTTCCATCAACTCACGTTCAGCGAAGGCGAAAGAGCAGGCAAAGCTGACGTAGAAACGGATCGCTTCCAGCGCATTGACCGACATCATGCACAGGTACAGTTTTTTCTTTAACTCGTGCAGACTGACCACAACGGTTTCCCCGTTGACCACATGCTCGCCTTCACCCATACGGTGATAATCGCTGGTGTCCTGGATCAGTTCGTCGTAGTAACGGGAAATATCCGCCGCGCGTTTAATAATGTGCTCATTTTCAACGATATCGTTAAATACCACAGCAGGGTCGTTAACGATATTGCGGATAATATGCGTGTAGGAGCGCGAATGGATAGTCTCTGAGAATGACCAGGTTTCAATCCAGGTTTCCAGCTCAGGAATCGAGACCAGTGGCAGCAGGGCAACGTTTGGGCTGCGTCCCTGAATGGAATCCAGCAGGGTTTGGTATTTCAGGTTACTGATGAAAATGTGGCGTTCGTGCTCAGGCAGATTGTTGAAGTTAATACGATCACTGGATACATCAACTTCTTCCGGACGCCAGAAGAAAGACAATTGCTTTTCAATCAGTTTTTCGAAAATCTCGAACTTTTGCTGGTCGTAACGTGCAACGTTAACCGGCTGACCAAAGAACATAGGTTCATGCAGCGGGTTGTTGTTAGTTTTACAGAAAGTACTGTATGCCATTGTGTCCTCAGCATCAAAGGGGAGCCGAAGCTCCCATTTGTTTTTGTTAGTTATTAAATCTTGCAGCTGGTGCAGTCGTCTGCAGCGACATCGCCCTGCGCATCAGAAGCACCATCGCGGGTGTTGTGATAATACAGAGTTTTAACGCCGAGTTTATACGCTGTCAGCAGGTCCTTGAGCAGGAGTTTCATTGGCACTTTGCCACCTGGCTGAATGCTCGGGTCGTAGTTGGTATTCGCGGAAATCGCCTGATCGACGAACTTCTGCATGATACCGACCAGTTGCAGGTAGCCATCATTGCTGCCAATGTTCCAAAGCAACTCATAGTTGTCTTTGTATTTATTGTATTCAGGAACCACCTGCTTCAGGATGCCGTCTTTAGACGCTTTGATGGAGACGAAACCACGAGGTGGCTCAATACCATTTGTTGCGTTAGAAATCTGAGACGATGTCTCAGACGGCATAAGAGCAGACAGCGTTGAGTTACGCAGGCCGTGAGTCATGATTTCCTGACGCAGCGCATCCCAGTCATAACGCAGTTCCTGACCACAGATTTTATCCAAATCTTTCTTATAGGTATCAATGGGCAGGATACCTTTCGAATAGGTGGTTTCATTGAACGCCGGGCAAGCGCCGCGCTCTTTAGCCAGGCCGACAGACGCTTTCAGCAGGTAGTACTGAATGGCCTCAAACGCCTGGTGAGTCAGGTTGTTCGCACTGCCGTCTGAATAACGCACACCGTGTTTTGCCAGATAGTAAGCAAAATTGATCACACCCACACCCAGAGTACGGCGGTTCATGGTCGCACGACGAGCTGCAGGCAGCGGATAATCCTGGTAGTCCAGCAGGGCATCCAAAGCGCGGACGGTCAGCTCTGCCATTTCTTCCAGCTCATCCAGGTTCTCGATAGCACCCAGGTTGAACGCAGACAGCGTACACAGTGCGATTTCACCGTTTTCATCTTCAACGTTGGTCAGCGGTTTGGTTGGCAGCGCGATTTCCAGGCACAGATTAGACTGGCGAATTGGCGCCACCGCCGGGTCAAACGGGCTGTGAGTATTACAGTGGTCAACGTTCTGGATATAAATACGGCCGGTAGACGCACGCTCTTGCATCAGCAGAGAGAACAGATCGATGGCTTTCACTGTTTGCTTTTTGATGCTGTCGTCTTGCTCATACTTCACATACAGGCGTTCAAACTCTTCCTGATCGGCAAAGAAAGCATCATATAGCCCAGGTACATCCGACGGTGAGAACAGAGAGATGGTCTCGCCTTTGATCAGACGGGTATACATCAGTTTGTTGATTTGAACACCGTAATCCATGTGACGGACACGGTTTTCTTCAACACCACGGTTGTTTTTCAGTACCAGCAGAGATTCAACTTCGCGGTGCCAGATTGGGTAGAACAGTGTGGCAGCGCCACCACGAACACCGCCCTGAGAACAGCATTTTACCGCGGTCTGGAAATACTTGTAGAACGGAATACAGCCGGTATGGAAAGCTTCGCCGCCACGGATTTCAGAACCCAGGGCACGAATACGACCTGCATTGATACCTATGCCCGCACGCTGGGAAACGTAGCGAACAATCGCGCTGGCGGTTGCATTGATAGAATCCAGGCTGTCATCACATTCAATCAGGACACATGAGCTGAACTGACGGGTTGGCGTGCGCACACCAGACATAATAGGTGTAGGCAGGGAAACCTTAAACAGGGACACAGCATCATAAAAGCGCTTGATGTAGTCCAGACGTGTATCTTTCGGATACTTACTGAACAAACACGCGGCAATCATGATGTACAGGAACTGGGCACTTTCGTAGATTTCACCGCTGACACGGTTCTGAACAAGGTACTTACCTTCTAACTGCTTCACTGCAGCATACGAGAAGTTCATGTCGCGCCAGTGATCGATATAGTCATCCATCGCGGCCATTTCTTCGGCAGAGTAATCTTCAAGCAGGTGCTTGTCGTACTTACCCTTGTCGACCATTTTTCTTACATGGTCGAGCAGTGTCGGTGGCTCGAACTGACCATACGCTTTTTTACGCAGATGGAAGATAGCAAGGCGGGCAGCCAGATACTGGTAATCTGGCGACTCTTCCGAAATCAAGTCAGCAGCTGCTTTAATGATGGTCTCATGAATATCTTCTGTTTTGATACCATCGTAGAACTGGATATGAGATTTCAGCTCAACATGCGACACTGACACATTTTCCAGACCTTCAGCGGCCCAGGTAATGACACGGTGGATCTTGTCCAGATCGATGCGTTCTTTGCGTCCATCACGCTTGGTTACAGTTAGCTGTTGATTCATTTTTAATCGTTTTCCCAGTTTTCCCTGATCTATAGTGCTTTTTTGCAATTTTATTAAAAAAGTAAAGGAAGATTGTGATCTTCGTTACACTTAAAATGATAGACCAAAACACTATATGTTGGGGTGTTAAGCCATGTGGCAAACAAGATAGTGGTGAGGATACGAATTTGCAAGCTGGTATTTTTTGACCGCTTGTGGATAACATGGGGATGTAAAATGGATAGTTAGTGCGTACTCACCTATTTCATCAGACTTGCCAGTGTCATAGGAAAATGCAAACAAAAAGCACCTGTTTTTTCCGCCGGAAAATTTTTTTTCCCCTTGATTTTTCCTGATTTTCCGCTCTATTTTTGCGTGCAGCATGATTGGTTAAAAAAGGCGCTTTCGTTACGATTATGTTGTTCCAGTATGGGGATGAGTGCGGCGGGTTCAGGCAGGATCGCCTGAGCTTGCCACAGGTCGGGATGATGCTCATCACCTATGTATCCCCATCCAGCGACAGCACCTGGCATGCGTGCGGCTCGCGCGGCAATCATGTCCTTTTCAATGTCACCGACATACAGACAACTTTCAGGTGGGATGTTAAGCAGCTGGCAGGCATGCCAGAGCGGATCGGGGTGCGGCTTGGCTTTGTCTAATGTGTCGCCACAAACGACGACTTCTGCTTCAGACAAAACAGGGAAGTAGGGAAGCAGGCGCTGAGTGAGAAACTCAGGTTTGTTTGTCATTATTCCCCACGGGACTCTATTTTTGTTCAAATAGTTTAAAAGTGTATCAATGCCATCATACATTGATGTTTTTAAACAAATTTCATCATGATAGTAATCAAGGAATTGTTGCCTGAGATGCAAGGGGTTCAGATGCGCGGGTATTGTACCAAATCCCGCTTTTATCAAGCCATTGGCACCGTAGCTGGTATTCGCCTGGATTTGCGCTGCAGTCAGTGGCTGAACATCGTAATCTGCAAGCACTCTGTTAGCCGCTCTTGCCATATCCGGAGCGGTATCAAGCAAGGTGCCGTCCAGATCAAAAAGTACAGCGTCAATCCGATACCCCAACATAGGCTGTGTCCTTATCTCAAAGGCTGATAAAGCGTGTGCAATGAATGTGCTTAAAGCATATCAGTAAAACGGCGAAGCCGTATGATTATGGGCATAATCCGGGCATTGGATCAAACGCGGAAGAAAGGAGGGGTCAGCCAGACCTGAGCAAGTAGCCTGGCTGTAGTGAGACAGGCTGTTTATTCAGGTTTTACTGTGTGCAGGATATAATTCACGTCCACGTTACGGCCCAGCTTGTAGGTGTCGGTCAGTGGGTTGTAGTGCAAGCCGGTGATGTGGCGGTCTTCGAGCGCAGTCAGATCAACCATCGCCATCAGCTCTGACGGACGAATAAACTTTTTGTGATCGTGCGTACCTTTAGGTACCAGTTTCATGACCTGCTCGGCACCGACAATCGCAAACAAGTAGGATTTCATGTTCCGGTTCAGGGTTGAAAAGAACACATGGCCGCCAGGCTTCACCAGTCGGGCACAGGATGCAATCACAGAGGCAGGATCCGGCACATGTTCCAGCATTTCCATACAAGTGACGACGTCGTACAGTCCGGGGTGCTGTTCAGCATGTTCTTCAACCGTCTGCTGGATGTAGTCCAGCTTAGTGCCGGTTTCCAGCGCATGCAGACGAGCTACCGTTAATGGCTCTTTACCCATGTCCAACCCCGTGACTTCTGCGCCTTCTCGTGCCATGCTTTCGGCCAGGATGCCGCCGCCGCAGCCCACATCGAGGATTTTTTTGCCAAACAGTCCGCCGGCATGGTCGATCACATAGTTCAAGCGCAGTGGGTTGATCTGATGCAGAGGCTTGAATTCGCCTTCCAGATCCCACCAGCGTGATGCCATTTCTTCAAATTTACTGATTTCTGCCGGATCGACATTTAACTGCTTGGTCATTATTGCTCGCCATTTCCATTGATGTCAGAGCGGGCATTATAGCGAAAGACGGCTGACATGAAATGCTTGTTTGCCTAACCTAGGTCTGTCGCAAGAAAATACAGTGATGCCGGTGCATCTTTCGCCAGTCACTGTTTTTCTGTATTAAAAACCTTCACTTGATGGCGGGGAGAACCCCCATGGATTGCACAGAAGGACAAGAGTTTATTTTCAATTCGTAAAATTACTCACAAGAAAGGCACTGAAAGGTGTGCCTATTAAGTGGGAAATATGCTATATTCCCGCACCTTGCACGTATAAAAATACGACAGAATCTACCTGAGGGATAGTGGCTCCATGAGCGATCTTGCAAAAGAGATCACGCCGGTAAACATTGAAGAGGAGCTGAAAGGCTCATACCTCGACTACGCGATGTCAGTCATCGTGGGTCGTGCTCTTCCTGATGTGCGTGATGGCCTGAAGCCGGTACATCGCCGCGTACTATTCGCGATGAACGTACTCGGTAATGACTGGAATAAACCATACAAAAAATCTGCCCGTGTTGTGGGCGACGTGATCGGTAAATATCACCCTCATGGTGATAGTGCGGTATACGACACTATTGTTCGTATGGCACAACCTTTCTCCCTTCGTTATATGCTGGTCGACGGCCAGGGTAACTTCGGTTCCATTGATGGCGACTCTGCCGCGGCAATGCGTTATACCGAAGTGCGGATGAGCAAAATTGCTCACGAACTGCTGGCCGACCTGGATAAAGAAACTGTCGACTTTGTTGACAACTACGATGGCACAGAGCGCATTCCTGCTGTGTTGCCAACCAAAATTCCTAACCTGCTGGTTAACGGTGCATCCGGTATTGCCGTAGGTATGGCGACCAATATTCCACCGCATAATCTGGGTGAGGTGATTGACGGCTGTCTGGCATTTATGGACAACGATCAAATTACCATCGACCAGCTGATGGAATATATACCTGGCCCCGATTTCCCGACAGCGGCGATGATCAGTGGCCGTAAAGGTATTATTGACGCTTATAAAACGGGGCGCGGTAAAGTTTACATGCGCTCTAAAGCCGATATTGAATCAGACAAAAATGGTAAAGAAACCATCGTTGTCACCGAGATTCCCTATCAGGTCAATAAAGCGCGTCTGATTGAAAAAATCGCTGAACTGGTCAAAGAGAAAAAAGTCGAAGGCATCAGTGCACTGCGTGATGAGTCTGATAAAGACGGCATGCGCATTGTTATTGAGTGTCGTCGTGACGCTGTGGCTGAGGTGGTACTGAACAACCTGTATGCGCAGACTCAGCTGCAGACCACGTTCGGTATCAACATGGTGGCGCTGGATAAAAATGGCCAGCCTAAGCTTTTCAATCTGAAAGAGATGCTGGAAAGCTTTGTTAACCACCGCCGTGAAGTCGTGACACGCCGCACCATCTTTGAACTGCGTAAAGCGCGTGAGCGTGCGCATATTCTGGAAGGTCTGGCGATTGCACTGGTCAATATTGATGAAATCATCGATCTGATCCGTCAGGCGGCGACGCCGCAAATTGCCCGTGAAGGCCTGCTGGCCCGTCCATGGCAGTTGGGTGACGTGGCGGCCATGCTGGAACGTGCCGGTGTTGATGCGGCTCGTCCTGAGTGGCTGGCTGCTGAGCTGGGTGTTCGTGATGGTATGTATTACCTGACGGAACAACAGGCACAGGCAATTCTGGATCTGCGTCTGCATAAGCTGACCGGTCTGGAACACGAGAAGATTCTCGACGAGTACAAAGGTCTGTTGACTCAGATCGAAGAGCTGATGCTGATCCTGAGCAGTGCTGAGCGCCTGATGGAAGTGATCCGCGGTGAACTTGAGCTTGCCCGTGAGCAGTTCAATGATGTTCGCCGTACCGAAATCACAGCGGCCAGCCACGATATCGATCTGGAAGATCTGATCACTCAGGAAGACGTGGTGGTGACTTTGTCTCACCATGGCTATGTGAAATATCAGTTGCTGGCTGATTACGAAGCACAGCGTCGCGGTGGTAAAGGCCGAGCAGCAACGCGTATGAAGGATGAAGACTTCATCGAGCGTCTGCTGGTTGCCAATACCCACGATACTATCCTGTGCTTCTCAAGCCGCGGCCGTATGTACTGGCTGAAGGTTTATCAGTTGCCGCAGGCTAGCCGGACAGCACGTGGCAAGCCGATTGTGAATATTCTGCCGCTGGAAGAGAATGAGCGTATTACCGCGATTCTGCCGGTGAAAGAATATGAAGAAGATAAGTTTATCTTCATGGCAACGGCTGACGGTACGGTTAAGAAAACACCGTTGACGGATTTCAGCCGTCCTCGCAGCGCCGGTATTATTGCGGTGAACCTGCGTGAAGGTGACTCACTGATTGGTGTGAATATCACTGACAGCAGCAATGACATCATGTTGTTCTCTGCCGCCGGTAAAGTGGTGCGCTTCTCTGAAGAGCAAGTGCGTGGCATGGGCCGTACAGCGGCAGGTGTCCGCGGTATCAAGCTGGCCAACGACGACAAAGTGGTGTCGCTCATCGTCCCTGGTAATGAAGGCGACGTGCTGACTGTGACTGAAAACGGTTACGGTAAGCGTACCAGCCTGGAAGAGTACCCAGCGAAGAGCCGTGCAACTCAGGGTGTTGTTTCCATCAAGGTCTCCGAGCGTAATGGCTCTGTGGTCGGTGCGGTTCAGGTACAGGAGGGTGATGAATTCATGATGATCACCAATGCCGGTACTCTGGTGCGTACCCGTGTCGCAGAAGTCAGCCGCGTAGGTCGAAATACTCAGGGGGTTACCCTTATCCGTACTGCAGAAGATGAACAAGTTGTTGGTCTTCAGCGTATTGAGGAACCTGAGGATGACGAGTTACTGCAAGTTGATGGCGAAGAGGTTGTGGCGGAAGTGACAACGGATACCGATGCGGTATTGCCTGAAGAAGGCGATGAAGCCAAAGACAGCAGCGAAGACTGATTGTTAGCTTAACCATAAAAACGCAGCTCAAGAGCTGCGTTTTTTTATAACATTTTTTTAGCAAAATGCCTCTTTTGTTTGTTTCGCTGACGCTTATCGGTATTTTTTATTGTTTACTCAACAAAAAAGGTTTTCAGCAACGAATGAAAGGTGTAAAAAAATAAAACACAGATCCAGTTATTCATGATGTTGATAACAGGGTCACCACATTTTCGCAAAGCAGGAGCATGTTTCTCATCATGGATAAGGTTTATAACTTTTGTGCAGGTCCAGCAATGATGCCAGCAGAAGTGTTGGTAAAAGCCCAACAGGAATTGGTGAACTGGAATGGTCTGGGAACCTCGGTTATGGAGATCAGCCATCGAAGTAAAGACTTTATCGCTGTAGCAGAACAGTCCGAGCGCGATTTACGTGACCTGATGGCTATTCCTGACAACTACCATGTTCTTTTCTGCCACGGTGGCGCACGGGCACAGTTTGCTGCCGTGCCGATGAACCTGCTGGGCGATGCCACTACGGCGGATTACATTGACGGCGGCTACTGGGCGCACAGTGCTATCGACGAAGCCCAGAAATATTGCCAGCCAAATGTTATCGATATCACGTGCGAGCGTGATGGCAAAAAAGCCGTTCTGCCGGCGAGTGACTGGGCGCTGACTGAACAGGCGGCCTATGTGCATTTCTGCCCGAATGAGACGATCGACGGTATTGAGATCCGTGACCTGCCGCAGACGGACAAACCGATTGTCGCCGATATGTCTTCTACCATTTTGTCGCGCAAAATCGATGTGTCGCAGTACGGGGTGATCTACGCCGGAGCGCAGAAAAATATCGGCCCTGCCGGCCTGACAATCGTGATTGTTCGTGATGATTTACTGGGGCTGGCCAAAGACATCCTGCCAAGCATACTGGATTACAAAGTGCTGGCAGAGAAAGAATCTATGTTTAATACACCACCCACCTTTGCCTGGTATCTGGCCGGTGAAGTGTTCAAGTGGCTGAAAGCCATCGGTGGCGTAGAGGTGATGCAGGCGCGCAATGAAGCGAAAGCGAAATTACTGTATGACTTTATTGATCAGTCTGATTTTTATCGCAATGAAGTGCATCAGGCTAACCGTTCATTGATGAATGTCCCTTTCCAGCTGAAAAATGCGGCACTGGATAAAGCCTTCTTGCAACAGGCGGATGCCGCGGGTTTGAAAGCCCTGGCGGGTCACCGTGTGGTTGGTGGTATGCGAGCTTCAATTTATAATGCGATGCCGATTGAAGGCGTTCAGGCGCTGGTCGACTTCATGGCGGCCTTCGAACGCGACAATGCCTGAGTAAAGAGCATCTGCCGTCAAGCCGCCTGTTAAGGCGGCTTGTTTGTTTATGCCTGGCGACTGTTGCTGAACGTCAGGTGGGTGGTAAATACTTCGCCATCATCTTCTACCTGATAATCCCATCCCATTCTTTCGCATATCCGGCTGACGATCACCAGTCCGCAGCCATAACCGGCGTTTTCTGTATCGTGCCCGCCATGCCTGTTGGCAATGCTTAGTTGAATGCCGTTAAGGGCGATTTCAATATTACCTATGCTGTAGCTGAAGGCATTTTTGATCAGGTTGCTGATAATAATCGAGACAAAACTTTCCGGTGCCTGCACAGTCGCCGTGTTATGGAGTGAAAGCGCGTAGCAGGTATTCTGACGGGCAAATAAGGGGGAAAGCTCATCCAGTTGCTGCTGCAAAATAGCGGCGATATGACAGGACGAAAAGAAGCTGTCATCAATCTGTTCGCGGCCAAGGAGCAGGAAAGTCTCTGTCAATAATGTCATCTCCTGACTGGCTTGCTGTAAGCGGTCTATGGCCTTTTGCGCAATGCGGGGTTGCTCCGGGATCCTTTTGAGTATATCTGCCGACCCTTTAATCACCATGATAGGTGTTCTGAGCTCATGGGAAGCAAACCGGCTGAATTCCTGCTCGCGCTGAAAAAATTTTGCGATGTTGAGCTTACTGTCGCGCAGGCTTTGTTCAATGGCTCGGGTTTCGCTAAAGGCGGTATCCAGATCAAAGACAGGCTCGCCAGGTGGCATCCGGCCAATTTTCTTCTGGATAGCGATCAACGGCTGAGACAAGGTCCGTGACAGGTACACCCCATAAGCTGCGATGGCCAGAGTCACCGCTATACCAAGGAGCAGTGTGATGCTGTGCAGGCTGTTCTCGTACTCGTCAAGATAGTCATCGGCATCGTCCTGAAAGACCAGATAGAAAAGTCCTTGGCCGGAGGGGTGCTCAATCACGGTAAAGTGCTTATCTTCGGTGCCGAGCAAGTGTTCGTAAAAACCGGGCTTATTATAGGGAACCAGCCAGTGCGGCAGGGCCTCTTCGCTCCAGTAACTGGCAAACTCCTCAGGGTTTGGCAGCGGAGTGTCATTGCCTGTGGTCAGGTATTGCTGGGCATACTGATTGGCCTCAGTATCCAGCCAGTGGTGCAGACTGATTATCTCGAGTTGTTCTTCAGCGATGAAAATGACCGAACCAAATAACCCGAACATCGCCAGGGTGAGCAGTAAAAAACTGATCCTCAGACGATGAAAAATGCTGGGATAGACGCGATCAGCTTTTGAGTCGGTAACCTTTGCCATGAATTGTCTCTAATCTGCTGGTCTCAAATCCTTTGTCGAGGGCATTTCGCAAGCTGTAAACATGGCTGCGCAACGCATCGCTGGGCGGTGCATCTTCACCCCATACGGCATCAATCACTTCCTGCCGACTAACAACAGCCGGTGCCTGGCGTAACAACAGCCGGAGAATTTTGAACTGAATGCGGCTGAGTTTTAATGGCTGGCCATTGCGGGTGACTTCTTCTGTCTGCGGGTTTAGCCTGATATCCGCGTAGGAAAGTGTCCCTATATCTTGCCGTGGCCCCCGGCTGGCAAGGGCTCTCAGGCGCAGAGTCAGCTCTTCCATCGCAAAGGGTTTGAGCAGGTAATCATCACCACCGGCATTAAACGCCGCCACTTTGCTGTCCAGGCCGTCTTTGGCTGTGAGAAACAAAATGGGTGTGTTGCAGAACAGCTCCTGGCGCAGCTTCTGCACAGTAGTAATACCGTCCGCCCTTGGCATCATGATGTCCATTATAATGACGTCAAAATGGTTTTCTGCGACCAGAGCCAGCGCGGCTTCGCCGTGAAAGGCAAAGTCAGTTTCCATGCCTTCCAGCTCCAGATAATCGGCAATGGTTTCCGAGATTTTATGGTTATCTTCCACTACCAGAACCCGCATGCAGCCTCCTTTATACCTCTTCACGAACGCTTCACATCTCATTGCATACCATATGCCGTATCGAGAATGAAAGCGAACATAAGGGTCAGAAATCATGAAAAAAATTCTTTCAGTTGCCGTGTTGGGCGGCTTGCTGAGCGCCTGTGGTGGCAGCGGTTCAGGCAGCGATGCTGACGGGCAGCAGGCCTATTCAGGGACTTTGCTTGGCACAGTAGACAGTGTGCAGGCTGAACAAGCGACAATGACGGTGAATGGTCGCAGCCTGGATATCGCATCGGCCGGTGTTTCTTATCAGGACCAGCCTCTTTTACTGACGGATGTGACTTCAGGGATGCAGGTTGAAATCGACAGTGATGATGGCAGGGTGAGTGAGATTGAGCTTGAGCCTTTCATGAGCGGTGAAGTGACCGCCGTCGACGGGCAGTCCATCACAGTCAATGGTCAGGCTGTGCTGCTGGGACAGGTGGCGGCGAGCGTGCAGGTGGGGGATTTTGTGCTGCTTTTCGCCCAGCCGCAGGCGGATGGCAGCCTGACCCTGACTGCCGTGCAGGCGATCGATACCACAGCAATCAGTGAAGTGGAAGGCCGTGTCAGCCAGCTGGATACCTCAGCGCAGACGTTCTCGATCAATGGCACTGTGGTGAATTTTGCCGGTGCGGCTCTGGATGATGAGCCGTTACAAAATGGTCAGTGGGTTGAAGTGACGGGCCTGTTCGCTGACGGTATCTTCCGGGCTGCCGAGGTTGACGCCGAAGAGGCGGCACAATTGGATGGTAAAGAGCTTGAAGGTGTGATCACTTTTGTTAACCATGAAAAAACAGCCATTGAACTCAATAGCCGAACTGTCGTAACGCTGACAGCAAATACCCGCTACGAAGATGGCACCCAGTCTGATCTGGTCACCGGTCGCGTGGTAGAGGTGGAACTGCTGAACCAGACGGGTCAACTGAGCGCGGTGGAAGTGGACTTTGAATCGTCTTCTTCTCAGATCACAACGGATCGGTTCAGTCTTGAAGGGGCAGCGCAGTATGTTAATGACACCCTGTCTGTGAATGGCATTGAATTGCTGATGAGCTCAACGGTTCGTCTGGAGGACGGCCTGACGAAAGCCACACTGGACGGGAAGTGGGTCGAGCTTGAAGGCAGCTTAGTTGCTGGCCAGTATCTGGTGCGCGAAATCGAACCTGAACGGCAGGAAGCGGAGATCAGTTTGCAAGGTCCGGTGTCCGGAAATGCGATCTGGGGCTACGCCGCCTCGGATGCTTCACTGGGTGGTTTTGAGGGGCAATGGGTCGATCTGGAATGTTATTTTGACGGCTCGGCCGTCAGCCAGTGCCGTCTGGATGACTAGGGGGATTCAGCCAGTGTAATTGACCCTGTCATAAGGTTTCGCAAGCAGGGTTTATCCCCTGTCAGGCTCAGTCTGGCGGGGGATGGCGCGTTTTGACCCCTGGGATGACTAGCATCACTTCGAAATATTGGTTACTCTGCGGAAACGCAAATACAACAGGATAGAAAAATCACCCAATGGAGAGTTTAACTTTACAGCCAATTCAGCGTATTGACGGGGAAGTGAACCTGCCAGGTTCTAAAAGTGTGTCTAACCGGGCACTCTTGCTGGCAGCACTGGCGAACGGCACGACGCGTCTGACGAATCTGCTCGACAGTGACGATATCCGTCACATGCTCAATGCTCTCACCAAACTGGGCGTTTCGTATCAGCTTTCAGAGGATAAAACCGTCTGTGAAGTACAGGGGCTGGGGCAGGCATTTCATGCCGAACAGCCGCTTGAGCTGTTTCTGGGCAACGCGGGTACGGCTATGCGTCCGTTAGCTGCGGCCTTGAGCTTAGGCTCGGGTGAGTATGTGCTGACCGGAGAGCCGCGGATGAAAGAGCGCCCGATTGGCCATTTGGTCGATGCGCTGCGCAGTGCCGGTGCGGAGATTACTTACCTCGAAAATGAAGGTTTCCCGCCGCTGAAAATTAAGGGAACCGACCTCAAAGGCGGTGAAGTAGAGATTGATGGCTCAATTTCCAGCCAGTTTCTGACCGCCTTTCTGATGACCGCACCTCTGGCGTCAGAAGAGACAGTGATTCGCATCAAAGGCGAACTGGTTTCTAAACCCTATATTGATATTACTCTGCACATCATGGCGCAATTCGGGGTGCAGGTAGAGAATGATAATTACCAGCGTTTTATCGTAAAAGGCGGCCAGCAATATCAGGCACCGGGTGATTTTATGGTAGAAGGCGACGCCTCTTCCGCGTCGTATTTTCTCGCTGCCGCCGCCATTAAAGGCGGTGCTGTGAAAGTCACCGGGATTGGTAAATCCAGTATCCAGGGCGATACCCAGTTTGCTGAAGCACTGGCGGCTATGGGCGCTGAGATAGAGTGGGGTGATAATTATGTCATCGCCCGTCGCGGCACCCTTCACGGTGTGGATATGGATTTTAACCATATCCCGGATGCCGCCATGACGATTGCCACAACGGCATTGTTTGCCGAAGGGACCACCGCTATCCGCAATGTGTATAACTGGCGGGTGAAAGAAACGGATCGTTTGTCTGCGATGGCAACAGAGCTGCGTAAAGTGGGCGCGACAGTCGAGGAAGGTGAAGATTACATTATCATCACACCGCCGGCGCAGTTGCAGCATGCTGCTATCGACACCTACGACGATCACCGCATGGCCATGTGTTTTTCCTTAGTGGCGCTGAGCGAAGACACGCCGGTGACGATTAATGATCCCAAGTGTACCTCGAAAACATTCCCGGATTACTTTGACAAACTGGCCGCATTAAGCCATTGATTCACTTCCTCAGATTTGTCCCTGTCACCCAGCTTAAGGCTGGGTGATTTTTTTCCCGACTGGAAGTGCCTCCAGGACAAATTTACCGTATAATACGGCCCGCGTTGAAACAGCAAGTTTGCTGAAGGTTTAACAAATTCGGAGAATTCTATGTCTACAAACGCACCAGTGATCACTGTTGATGGGCCAAGTGGAGCCGGTAAAGGAACACTTTGCATGCTGTTGGCAGATAAGCTGGGCTGGAATTTACTGGATTCCGGTGCTATTTACCGTGTACTGGCACTGGCAGCAATTCATCATGGTGTAGAACTGGATTCTGAAGCCGCATTGGTTCCGCTGGCTGCGCATCTGGATGTGCAGTTCATTGCTGAAGGCGAACTGGTGAAAGTGATTCTGGAAGGGGAAGATGTTTCTTCCACATTACGGACTGAAGACGTCGGCAATGCGGCATCAAAAGTCGCGGCGTTACCTCGGGTGCGTGAAGCATTGTTACGCCGCCAGCGTGCATTTAGCGGAGAGCCTGGCCTGGTTGCGGATGGCCGTGACATGGGGACAGTGGTTTTTCCTAACGCTGAAGTGAAAATTTTCCTGGATGCCAGCGCCGAAGAGCGCGCCAAGCGCCGCATGAACCAGTTGCAACAAAAAGGCTTAAGTGTTAACTTTGACAGTCTTTTAAGCGAAATTCAGGAACGTGATGATCGCGACCGCAATCGAGCCGTTGCGCCATTACGTCCCGCAGCAGATGCTTTAGTGCTAGACTCTACGCATCTGTCGATTGAGCAAGTGACCGAACAGGCGCTGGCTCACATTGAAGAAAAATTGTCGGCTGAGAAATCAGCCTGATGGTATGTCGGTGTCAAGGAGTGATAACTGACTTTGTTTTCAACCCCATGCGGTAGGATACCCATGGTTGTTCATATACTGAAGATTATTTAAATGACTGAATCTTTTGCTCAACTCTTTGAAGAGTCTCTAAAAGAAATCGAAACACGCCCTGGCGCGATCGTTAAAGGTACTGTAGTTGCCATTGAGAACGGTTTCGTTCTGGTTGACGCTGGCCTGAAATCTGAGTCAGCTATTCCTGCTGAGCAGTTCAAAAATGCTGCTGGTGAGCTGGAAATCGAAGTTGGCGTTGAAGTTGACGTAGCTCTGGACGCGATTGAAGACGGTTTCGGTGAAACTCAACTTTCTCGTGAGAAAGCGAAGCGTCACGAAGCTTGGATCCAGCTTGAGAAAGCTTACGAAGATGCTGAAACCGTTATTGGTATCATCAACGGTAAAGTTAAAGGTGGCTTCACTGTTGAGCTGAACGGCATTCGTGCGTTCCTGCCTGGTTCTCTGGTTGACGTTCGTCCAGTACGTGACACTGCTCACCTGGAAGGCAAAGAGCTAGAGTTCAAAGTTATCAAGCTGGACCAGAAGCGCAACAACGTTGTTGTTTCTCGTCGTGCTGTTATCGAATCTGAAAACAGCGTTGAGCGTGATGAGCTGCTGGCTTCTCTGCAAGAAGGCATGGAAGTTAAAGGTATCGTTAAGAACCTGACTGACTACGGTGCATTCGTAGATCTGGGCGGTGTTGACGGCCTGCTGCACATCACTGACATGGCTTGGAAACGCGTTAAGCATCCATCAGAAATCGTTAATGTTGGTGACGAAATCAACGTTAAAGTTCTGAAGTTCGACCGTGAGCGTACTCGCGTATCTCTGGGTCTGAAGCAACTGGGTGAAGATCCATGGGTTGCTATCGCTAAGCGTTACCCAGAAGGCACTAAGCTGTCTGGTCGCGTAACTAACCTGACTGACTACGGCTGCTTCGTTGAAATCGAAGAAGGCGTTGAAGGCCTGGTACACGTGTCTGAAATGGACTGGACCAACAAGAACATCCACCCATCTAAAGTGGTTAACGTGGGTGACGAAGTTGAAGTTATGGTTCTGGACATCGACGAAGAACGTCGTCGTATCAGCCTGGGTCTGAAGCAATGTAAAGCTAACCCTTGGCAGCAGTTCGCTGAAGCACAAGCTAAAGGCGACCGTGTAACTGGTAAGATCAAGTCTATCACTGACTTCGGTATCTTCATCGGTCTGGACGGTGGCATTGACGGTCTGGTTCACCTGTCTGACATTTCTTGGAATGTTGCAGGCGAAGACGCTGTTCGTGACTTCAAGAAAGGCGACGAGATTTCAGCAGTTGTTCTGGCTGTTGATGCTGAGCGTGAGCGCATCTCTCTGGGCGTTAAGCAAATCGAAGAAGACCCGTTCAACAGCTTCGTAGCTCTGAACAAGAAAGGTACTCTGGTTAACGGTAAAGTGCTTGCCGTTGATGCTAAAGGCGCAACCATTGAGCTGGCTGAAGGCGTAGAAGGTTACCTGCGTGCATCTGAAGCTTCTCGTGACCGCGTAGAAGACGCAACTCTGGTTCTGTCTGAAGGCGATTCAGTTGAAGCGAAGTTCACCGGTGTTGACCGTAAGAACCGCGTTATCAACCTGTCTGTACGTGCGAAAGACGAAGACGAAGAGCAAGAAGCAATGGCTAGCCTGAACCAGCAGGACGAATCTGCATTCGGTAATGCTATGGCTGACGCGTTTAAAGCGGCTAAAGGCGAATAATTTGCCCCAAGGGGGGAAGCATTTTCCCCCTTAACGGTTATACTATTGAGAAACATACTAAAAACGGGGTGATTATGACAAAGTCTGAATTGATCGAAAGGCTGTGCAGCCAACAAACTCATCTTTCTGCCAAACAGGTAGAAGATGCGATCAAGGAAATCCTTGAGCATATGGCAACAACCCTTGCTGAAGGGGACCGCATTGAAATCCGTGGCTTTGGTAGTTTCTCTTTGCATTACCGTGCACCGCGCGTAGGGCGTAACCCGAAAACCGGTGATAAAGTGGAATTGGACGGCAAGTACGTTCCTCACTTTAAACCTGGTAAAGAGTTACGTGACCGCGTGAATGCACCGAATGCAGGATAATCGTATTTAGCACGAAAAAACGGCATGCTGTAAGTATGCCGTTTTTTTATGTCTGTTGATCATGGTCTGATGAGTCGTTTTACTGCATAATCTAATCATCAAGTTTTTGATCTAGTGAGAGGATTCACGATGAAAATAGTAGGCATTATTATCTTGATAGCGTGTTTTTTATTAACGCTGGCGCTGGGTGCGCAGAATCAGGTGATGGTTGACTTCGATTTTCTGATAGCCAAAGGACAATTTCAGCTATCTACGCTTTTAGGTGCAACCTTCGGTATCGGATTTGCAATTGGTTGGTTGATTTGTGGCTCTATGTATCTGAAAGCCCGCTTCACGAAAAATCGTTTAACGAAAAAAGTCGCCAAACAAGAAAAAGAACTAGAGCAGTTGCGTTCTGTAGAGACCGCCAAGGAATAATCACTTCATGCTAGAGCTGTTGTTTCTGTTACTTCCTATTGCCGCAGCATATGGCTGGTACATGGGTAACAGAAGCGCGAGTAATAAGCGGCAGGAAAAGTCTCATCACCTGTCACGCCAATATGTGACAGGCCTGAACCTGCTGCTCTCTGATCAGTCTGATAAAGCTGTCGACCTGTTTATTGAACTATTACAGGTTGATAGTGAAACGATAGATACTCACCTTGCCCTGGGGAACCTGTTCCGTAGCCGGGGTGAAGTTGATCGTGCCATCCGTATTCACCAGAACCTGATTGCCCGCCCGAACCTGACTATTGACCAACGCAACCTGGCATTGCAACAATTGGCCAAAGACTATATGGCCGCCGGGTTCTTCGATCGCGCAGAAAAAATCTTTGAGCAGTTGCTGGACGAGCCTGATCACAGAGAAGGGGCGTTGCAACAGTTACTGACGATTTATCAGCAAACCCGGGAATGGGATAACGCGATCGAAATGGCCAGCCAGCTGGTCAAGATGGGTAAAAATAAGCTCAGGCATGATATCGCACATTTCTGGTGTGAGCTGGCCATGCTGGAGCTGAGCGCGCATAATGCAGAAAAAGCCAAGCAGCTGCTGAAGAAAGCACTGTCTGCCGACAAACACTGTGTACGGGCCTCCATCAGTACCGCCCGGATTCTTATCGCTGAAAAAAATTATAAATCCGCAGCGCAGCACCTGGAAAAAGTTGCCGAGCAGGATGTGGACTACATTAGTGAAACCCTGCCTATGCTGTTGGAGTGCTATGAAGCCACTCACAATGAGGAAGGTTGGATAAAGTATCTTCACCACTGTGTAGACAACCATGCCGGGGCGACCGCTGAATTGATGCTTGCAGATGAAATCGCTCGTCATGAGGGCGCTATCATGGCGCAGACTTTCATGACTCGGCAGCTGCTGCAGAACCCGACGATGAAAGGCTTTTATCAGCTGATGGATTATCATCTTGATGAAGCAGAAGAAGGCCGCGCCAAGGACAGTTTGACCACATTGCGTAGTCTGGTCGGCGAACAGTTGAAAATGAAACCACACTATCGTTGCGGTAAGTGCGGTTTTGAAAGTCATTCACTTTACTGGCAATGCCCGTCCTGCAAAGGGTGGGGGGCAGTGAAACCCATTCGAGGACTGGATGGTGAGTAATGGCGACAAAGAGAATGTAAATTTGAAAGGGCTGATCACCGTGTGTGCTGGCCCTTTCTTTTGAATATAGCTATGCAGAACAGAAGTCTAGGAGAGAGAATGTTAGACCCAAAAGTGATTGTGGCACTGGATTATCCCACTCAGGATGCGGCACTGGCGTTTGTTGATCGCATTGAGCCAGGCAGTTGCCGACTGAAAGTAGGCAAAGAAATGTTTACTCTGTTTGGGCCGGACTTTGTGCGTAAGCTACACGACAAAGGCCATTCCGTCTTTTTGGATCTTAAGTTTCACGATATCCCAAATACCTGCTCCCGCGCGGTGAAAGCGGCGGCCGAACTGGGGGTATGGATGGTGAATGTACACGCCAGTGGTGGTGAGCGCATGATGAGCGCTTCTCGTGAGATCCTTGAACCTTATGGTAAAGACAGACCGCTGTTGATTGCCGTCACTGTGCTGACCAGCATGGAAGCGCAGGATTTGGCCGGGGTGGGGATCTCCTGCTCACCAGAACAACACGTACTGAATCTTGCCACTCTGACCAAGAACAGTGGGCTGGATGGCGTGGTATGTTCAGCGCAGGAAGCCAGCCTGCTGAAGGCCAATCTGGGTGCTGAATTTAAGCTGGTGACGCCGGGAATTCGCCCTGCCGGCAGTGCCGCTGGTGATCAGCGCCGTGTGATGACTCCTGCTGAAGCGGTAAAAGCAGGGTCAGATTATCTGGTCATTGGTCGTCCTATCACTCAGGCTGACGATCCGGCAGCAGTGCTGGCCGAGATCAACCGCTCTCTTCTGGCGTAATTCCCTCTTCATATCCTGCCTCTGTCTTCATCTGGCGGGGGTAGTTCTGTTTTTGTGTCACCCCGCTGCGGCGGGGTGATTTTTTCCAGCACTTTGCCAAGATGTTTCTTACACTTTTACTTGTAAGAACAACAAGATGATAAAGCCGTATGGAGCATGTGCTGGATTGGCAATCTCCACTCTGGCGGTTGGGGATTGCCGTATTGATAGGGGCAATCGTTGGCTTGCAGCGTGGCTGGGTAACCCGTAATCAACAAGAAGGGCAGCGCGTCGCTGGCATTCGGACCTACTCATTGATCGGCTTGCTGGGAGGGCTGATTGGCCTGCTGGCGGGCATTTATTCGGCTGTAATTCTGGGGTTTGCCCTGGTGGCATTAAGCGCGGTGATCACCATCGCTTATCTGTCCAGTCAGCGTTTAGCTGTTAATCTGAGCATTACTGGCTTAATCGGTATTTTGCTGACTTTTCTGCTGGGGTGTCTGGCGGTAAGTGGTCAGCCTGTGGTCGCGGTATCGGCCGCTGTCGTCACGGCGATTATTCTGGATATGAAAGAAGAGCTCCACGCCGCTATTGCCAAGGTGCAGGAGTATGAACTGGATGCCGCCCTCAGGTTGTTGCTGATATCGGTTGTCTTGTTGCCGCTGCTGCCAAATGAAGGCTTTGGTCCCTGGAAAGCCATTAATCCGTTTGAAATATGGTGGCTGGTAGTGCTGATTGCGGCCATTTCGTTCGTCGGCTATTTTGCCATCAGAATCGGCGGCCCGCGAAAAGGGATTCTATTTACCAGTTTATTTGCCGGTCTGAGTTCCTCAACTGCCCTTACGCTGCAATTCTCGAATTTATCTAAGCAGGAAACGGCGCTGTCCCCCCTGCTGGCAAGCGGGATCCTGATCAGCTGCGGCACCATGTTTCCGCGTATTATATTTCTTTGCTCAGTGATTAACGCGAGGCTGGCGGCGATTGTTGCCGTTCCTATGCTGATCATGATGGCGTGTTTTTATCTTCCGGCCATTTGGCTCTGGTTGAGAAACCCCATGGAAGGGTATCAGGCACCTCAGGTTAAACGCAGTCCTCTTGCCTTACCTTCCGCTTTAGCTTTTGGTGTCGTGCTGCTGGTGATTGTGGTTCTGGCTCAGGCGCTGCAGGAATGGTTTGGTGATACGGGCACGTATGTGCTGGCGGCAGTATCAGGGATTACCGATGTTGACGCCATCACGCTGGCCCTTGGGCGTCAAAGTCAAAGCCAGCTCAGCATCCAGACCGCGGGTTTCGCTATCGTCCTTGCCGCTAGTGTGAACAGTCTGGTGAAGATGCTGATGGCCTGTTTCGTCGGCAGCCGTACGTTGGCCAGCTACGTGGTGCTGCCTGTGGTGATATCGCTGTGTGCGGCGACGATATGGGCCTGGCTGGCTCTCAGTTAAACGTGAATTTTCGCCGAGCGGCTGCTGGTCCGGGTGCTGCGATCGTGCGACGGCGCTGTAAAGTGACTGTCCAGCAGCTTCTGAGTCAAAGGGTGCTGTGGCGCACTGAACACCTCCTGCGTTGCGCCGGCTTCGACCACTTCTCCTTTTTGCATCACCATCAGCTTATCGCTGAAATGCTTAATCACGCCCATATGCTGAGAAACATAGATGTACGACAGTCCCATTTCCTGCTGGAGATCGAGCAGCAGGTTAATGATCTGAGAGCGTACCGACATGTCCAGTCCATTGAGTGCTTCGTCCGCCACGATAATACAAGGCTGCAGAATCAGCGCACGAGCCAGTGATACCCGTTGTTTCTGGCCGGTTGCCAGCATTTGCGGGTAGAAATAGGCATGTTCCGGCAGCAAACCAACGCGCAGCAAAGTGGCTTTGATACGATTCTCGCGCTCCTGCGGTGTCATACTGGTGTTACGTTTCAGCGGCCCTTCCAGGATCTGACCAATTTGAATCCTTGGATTCAGCGAGGTATTCGGATCCTGGAATATCATGCGAATCAGCTTACAGCGGGTTTTGTAATCTTCGAAAGCCAATGGTTCGTCGTTGACCCGGATTTCACCGCCCGAGGGGGCGACAACGCCAGCCAGCATCTTAGCCAGCGTCGATTTACCTGAGCCGTTTTCACCGATCAGAGCCAGGGTTTCACCCACCTCCAGGTTAAAAGACACAGGTTTGACGGCTTCTGTGCTGCGGCGGCGGAAAAAGCCGGAACGGTGGTGGTATTCTTTTCTCAGGTCGGTCACTTCCAACAGGGCACTCATGATTTTGGCTCCGGCATATTCAGCGGGAAATGGCAGCTGTATTTATGGTTTTTGACTTTTTTACGCTTAGGGATTTCCACACACTTACGCTGTGCATAGGGACAGCGCGGTCCCAGCCGGCAACCGATAGGCAAATGCTGTAATGGCGGGATCGAGCCGGGCAGCGTGGTGAGTTTGCTCTTATGCGGAATATCCTGGCTGAAATCCGGCATGGCCTGCAGTAAGGCGATCGTATAAGGGTGGTGCGGTGTGGTCAGTAACTGCTTACGGCTGCCGGATTCAACCGCCTGTCCGCAGTACATCACAGTGATGCGGTCGGCCCACTGGGTGACAGTTGTCAGATCGTGACTGACCAGCAGTATAGTGGTGTTATTGAGCTGGTTCATCCGGCTCAGCAGACGGAAAATCTGCGCCTGTGTGATGGGATCCAGATCGTTGGTCGGCTCATCGGCAATCAATAGCCGAGGCCGGTTGGCAATGGCCATCGCTATCATGATTTTCTGGCACTCACCGTCAGTCAGCTGATAGGGATAACTGTTCATCACCCGTTTATGATCTTTTATGCCTACCTTGTGCAGCAGGGCAATCGCCTGCTTCTGGCGCCAGTGGAAGCGCTGCCAGAAGGTGCCATTGAAAGAGCTGCGCGGAATGGCTTCTTCCAATTGCTGACCCACATGCTCAGAGGGGTCAAGACAGGAAGAGGGTTCCTGAAAGATCATCGCAATTTCGCGGCCCACCACTTTGCGGCGTTCGCGCGGAGACAGTGCCTGGAGATCAATATCGCCAAGGCGTAAACGGTCGGCACTGACCCGCCAGTTGTCTTTAGTGACACCGGCGATGGCCTTAGCGACCAGACTCTTACCTGACCCTGATTCGCCAACCAGTCCGCGTATCTCACCTTCGTTCAGTGTCAGGCTCATACGCTCAACGGCTTTGACCATGCCTTGAGGCGTTTCAATTTCAATGGTGAGGTTTCGTATATCGAGCAGTGGCATCAGTCGACTCCTGCATTAATTGCCTGACGGAGACCTTCTCCTACTAAGTTTACCACTAAGATGCTGAAGGTGATGGCCAGGCCGGGCAGGGTCACTGTCCAGGGTGCCAGATAGATTAATTCGATGGAATCACCCAGCATGGCGCCCCATTCCGGTGACGGAGACTGCGCGCCCAGTCCCAGAAAGCCCAGCGCCGCGATATCTATCATGGCGATAGAGATCGCCCGGGTCAGCTCGCTGATAATAACGGGCTGAATATTCGGCAAAATAGAGTAGTACAGCAGATAGAAACTGTTCGCACCGTCTAACCGCGCTGCAATGATGTACTCTTTTTCCATCTCATCGTGGACAGCAGAGTAAATTGCGCGGATAAAACGCGGGATCAGCGCCAGCCAGATTGCCAGCAGAATACTGGTCATGCCGGTACCCATGTAGGCAATAATGATAATGGCCAGCAGCAGCGACGGTATCGACAACACAGTATCAAGTACGTGGTTTAGGATACTGGATTTGAGCCCGCGGGTCATACCTGCCAGTACGCCGATGACTATGCCCAGGATCGCCGAAGCCAGCGCCACGAGCAGCGCGTAGCCAAAGGTCAGCTGGCTTCCCAGCAGAATTCGGGTGAAGAGATCGCGGCCCAGATCATCGGTGCCGAAGAAAAATTCCACATGGCCGCTGGCGTCCCAGGAGGGGGGCATCAGAAACTCGCCCACTTGCTCTCCCGGCCCGTAGGCAACCATTAGCGGGGCGAAGATCGTTATCAGCAGCAGAAAGCCAAGGCACCACAGTCCAAACACCGCCAAAGAATTGGCCTGATAATTTTGCCAGGCCCGTTCCCATTGCGTCGGAATCTTATGTTCCTGATAAATATTATTTGATGGCATACCATTCCTTACGGGTCAGTGGGTTCACCATGGCGCCCGCCAGGTCAGAAAGAATGTTTGCGAACAGAATGAATCCACCGACAGTAATCACACCGGCCTGAATGGCCACATAGCTTTGTGTGGCAATGGCGTCCAGTAACCAGCGACCTATGCCGGGCCAGTTGAAAATGGACTCAGTTAACATGGCAAAGGTCATCATGGTTGAAAACTGCATCCCCAGTTTGGGGATAATGGGCGGAATGGCATTTTTCAGGGCATGCCGGATGATGATCTCCCACATTGACAGCCCTTTGGTTTGCGCAACTTTAATGAAGTTTTGCTGCATGACATCGGCAACAGAAGCACGGGTCAGACGTATTACTTCGGTCGTTGGCGCTATGGCCAGCACTAATGTCGGCAATACCAGATGCCGGATGACATCGATCAGTGCGGCTGAACGGTAGCTCATGTCAGACAGAAACACATCGATCAGGGCAAAACCTGTCACGGAATCAATCTGGTAGAGCAGGTTATAGCGCCCGGCAACAGGCAGCCAGCCCAGCTTGAGCGAGAACAGCATAATAAACAGCATGGCCAGCCAGAATAACGGCAGGGAATAACCCACCAGTGTCAGGGATGAAATGCAGGTATCCACCCAGCGGCCACGTTTGACCCCAGCCAGGGTGCCAAGCGGGATGCCAACAATCAGCGACAGAATAAAGGCGAAAAAACACAGCTCCAGTGTGGCAGGGAACACCTGGAGAATCTCTGACAGAATAGGTTGCCCTTCCTGATTGAGCCCGAGGTTACCCACCATCAGGTTATCGAGATACAGCAGCCAGCCGGGCCAAAATTCGTGAAGATTCCAGTAGCTGGACGGCTCAATACGTAAAATGCTGTAGCCGATCAAGGTGAGTATGAACAGGGTGATCAGAAACAGATTCAATCGGCGAATGGTATAGATAAACATCAGTTATTCGCTCCGGTACACATTAGAGAATGAGCGAGTACCGAACGGACTCAGATGCAGCCCGTGCAGAGATTTATGGTGGATCTGATAATGGATACCGTGTGCCAGCGGAATAATCGGCACTTCATCGCGCAATATTCCCTGAGCGTATTGGTAGTAGTCCATGCGTTGATCCAGCTTAGTGGTGCGTGACGCCAGTTCCAGCAGGTTATCAAACTGAAGGTTGCACCAGTTAGCGACATTCAGGCCAGCCTGTTTGGCGCTGCACGACAGCAGCGGGCGCAGGAAGTTATCCGGATCGCCATTATCCGCCACCCAGCCAGTCAGCGTCAGATCTATGCCTTTCTGGGCCACCGAACCTGGCCGGAGCGGTCTGTCCTGTAACAGTAAGGTGACATCAACCCCCACAGCCCGTAAGTCAGCCTGGATTAACTCGGCCGTTTTACGCGGGCTGGGGTTGTAAGGCCTGGGTTCCATGGGAACGGCAAGGATCAGATGCAGGTTATTGCTGTAGCCTGCCTCTTTCAGCAGTGCCATGGCTGCGTCCGGGTCATAATTGAGGTCTGCCAGATGGTCATCATGTGCCCAGGACATAGGCGGCAGCAATGTTTTGGCCTTGGTGCCCGTGCCGTAATAGACAGAATCGAGCAGGTTTTCACGGTTAATGGCCAGATTGAGCGCCTGACGTACCCGAACATCCTGCAAAGCCGGGATATTATTATTGATGGCCAGAAAAGCAACGTTCATGGCTGTCTGGGCAATCAGTTCGAAGTCCGGGTTATTTTTAATCACAGGTAACTGACTGGCAACCGGCGAGGAGAGCACATCACACTCATGATTGAGCAGCTTGGCCAGGGATCCGGTACCGCGAGAAGAAATATCAAACACCACCTGGTTCATAAAAGGTGCGCCACGCCAGTAAAAAGAATGGCGCTTCAGCCGGATCAAATCATGGGGATGATATTCAGCCAGATAGAAGGGACCAGTGCCTACCGGTTTGGTATCAATGTAATCCGGATGGCCTTCACGCAGCAGCTGATCAGCATATTCTGCCGAATGAATGGCCGCGTACGAACTCGACAGGGTAGACAAAAAGGCATTGTCAGGCCGGGTGAGCGTGAATCTCACTGTGCGGGGATCAAGAACATCAATGCTGTCAATCAGCTGGCCGAATGACTGACTTTCAAACCAGGGATAATGGCCGCCTGAGACAGAATGATAAGGGTGCTTGGGATCGATGACCCGCTTAAAGCTGAATACCACGTCTTCGGCATTAAAGTGCCTCGTGGGTGCGAAATTCGCGGTCTGCTGGAAGCGCACATCTTTTCTGAGAGTGAAGGTGTATTCAAGCCCATCTTCACTAACGCTCCAACTGCTGGCAAGTGCAGGTTGCGGCAAATGACTGATAGGATCAAGCTGGAGCAAACGGTCAAAAACCTGAGCGGCCAGACTGTCTGCAGTATGCCCGCCATCAGTGAGCTGCGGGTTAAAAGTCCAGGGTGTATCCTGGCCACAATAAATAAACCCCCACTGACGTATGGTGCTATCGTGTTGTGGCTGTGAACAGGCCGTCAAACCCAGCAATCCGGCACAGGTGAGCAGCAATCGGAAACAGGCGTTCATAACAACGCTCTTATCTAAATGGTGTCGAGAAAAAACAAGTGGCTAAATTTACCACTTTCCGCGCCAAGCACCAAGGTATCTCCTTCAATATCCAGTGTGTTTTTATCTGAACGTCCTTTTTTCTATTCTTCCTGGTTACTGCCCACCATATTATGTTTGCGCAGTAAACCCCTGAGTTGATGGTAGCTTAATCCCAACAGTTGTGCGGCTTTTCGCTGGTTGTACTTGGCTTGTGCCAGGGCGTGATTGATCAAAGCCACTTCCTGTTCGGTTTGATACTGGCGCAAATCCAGCGGTAACACAGGCTGGGCATTCACTGACTGAGTGCTGTTTTCAGGGTCGCTGTTTGCTTGATCAGAGTCGTTAGCCGACCAGGGTGACTGAAACGGGTCCAGCACAATATGCTGTATTGGCAGATCTTCATTTGACTGACGGAACACGGAACGCTCTACGGTATTTTTCAATTCTCTGACGTTGCCGGGCCATTGGTAAGCCAGTAAAGTGCGCTGGGCCTGCGGACTGAATCCGGCAAAATAGCCGAATCCCATTTCCCGGCACATGCGCACGGCATAGTATTCAGCCAGCGGCATAATATCTTCCTGGCGTTCACGAAGCGGCGGCAGATGTATGATATCGAAGGCGAGTCTGTCCAGCAGATCCGCTCTGAATTGGCCGGCTTCGGCCATCGCCGGCAGATCGGCATTGGTGGCACAAATCAAACGGACATTGGCCTGGCAGGTTTTGCTTCCTCCCACCCGTTCGTATTCCCCGTATTCAATGACACGCAGCAGTTTTTCCTGAATCCCCATCGGAGAGGTGGCCAGCTCATCGAGAAACAGCGTGCCCCCTTCTGCCCGCTCAAACCTGCCCTGATGGCGGCCCTTCGCGCCGGTAAAGGAGCCGGCTTCATGGCCGAATAACTCAGAGTCTATGATGCCGTCACTCAGTGCGGCACAGTTTAACGACACCAGGGGCTGATCCCAGCGCTTTGATAAATAGTGGATACGCTGGGCAATCAGCTCTTTACCTGTCCCGCGTTCACCGAGAATCAGTAAAGGGCGCTCAAGCGGCGCCAGACGGGAGGCATGATCCAGGGCAGCAAGGAAGGGTTCAGATTCACCGATCAGATTGTCTGTTTTTTGCATCAGGTTATCCGTTACTGTGTAGAAAATGAAGATATGCCCAACTGGCGCGAGGTTGCCGGGAGGCACAACACTGGTGTGGTGAATTTCACCAACTCTTGGTGTAAACAATCATAAGATAGCAGTGAAAATCTGTATCCGCAAAGGTAAATATCTGAAATTACGGCTTTTTAAAAGTTGGCACGGCTCTTGTAATAAGAGTTACAGGCAGATTGCTATCTGGTGAAATGACATATCACAATGCTTGCAACCCGACAGGTGTGGTTGCAGCGATGAAAGGAGAGACATAATGGGTATTTTTTCTCGCTTTGCGGACATTGTAAACGCCAACGTGAATTCGCTGTTGGACAAAGCTGAAGATCCGCAAAAAATGATCCGCCTGATCATTCAGGAAATGGAAGACACGCTGGTGGAAGTCCGTACTTCTTCGGCCAAAGCGATGGCAGATAAAAAAGAGCTGTATCGTCGTATCAACAGCCTGCAGTCACAGTCTGAAGACTGGCAGAGCAAAGCCACACTGGCGCTGCAGAAGAGCCGTGAAGATCTGGCGCGCGCTGCGCTGATTGAAAAACAAAAAATCAGCGATGTGGTACTGACGCTGCAGGAAGAATATAAGCTGGTGGAAGAGACCATCGAAAAGCTGGCAACCGAAGTGGCTGAACTGGAGCGTAAGCTGCAGGAAACCCGCGCCCGGCAGCAAAGTCTGGTGGTGCGTCACCAGGCTGCCGATAATCGTCGTGAAGTCCGCCGCCAACTCGATACCGGTAAAGTGGAAGAAGCTTTGTCTAAATTCGAGCAGTACGAACGCCGTATCGATGAAATGGAAGCAGAAGCCGACAGCTATAATATAGGCCGGGGCAAAAGCCTGGAGCAGGAATTTGCTGATCTGCAGGCGCAGGATGACATTGAAAAAGAGCTGGAACGCCTGAAAGCGGGCATGAAAGACAAAGAATAACGCCTCAGAAGGAGAGTGTGCATGTCCATGGGATTTATTGTAGGGCCGTTGATTGTCTTTCTGGTGTTTGTTGCGCCACTGTGGCTGATTTTACACTACCGCAGTAAGCGTCAGACGGCACAGGGGCTGTCAGGTGAAGATACTGACAAATTACAAGGGCTGGTGGTCCGTGCTGAGCAAATGCAGCAGCGTATTGTGACACTGGAAAAAATACTTGATGCAGAAGCGCCACACTGGAGGCAGAAGCCATGACGAAAACCTTATACCGTGATCCGAAGAACGGCAAGCTGGGCGGGGTTTGCGCCGGGATTGCCGAATACTTCGGGGTGGAGGCCTGGGTCGTCCGTATTCTGACCGTGTCTGCCTTTCTGCTGGGTATCGGGTTCTTTGTGACGCTGGCGTATATTGCAGCTTGTCTGTTTCTCGACAAGATGCCGGAAGAGCGTCAGATTCAGCAGCATGCTTATAAAGAGCACACAGTGAAACAAAAACCCTGGCAGTCGGGACAGTCGCCGTCGCAGCTATTGGATAATATTGAAAATGAGTTTGATGAGATGGAAGGCAAGCTCCGCGACATGGAAGCCTATGTCACCTCATCGGCATTCAATGTAGAAAAAGCGTTCAAACAGCTTTAATTTATCGGTCAAGTGTTACGAAAAGCAGGCAGTGGCCTGCTTTTCTGTTGCGTATCAGCCAATAACAACCAAAAGGGCAGGATATGATTCATTTGGGGCAAGAGCTCAACAAACTGGTAAACCGTGGCCTGGACAGGCATGTGCGTCTGGCGGTGACAGGATTGTCCCGAGCCGGTAAAACGGCCTTTATTACGTCGCTGGTCAATCAGCTGCAGCATGTCAGCACCAACCCGCGGCTGCCACTGTTTCCGGCCGTCAGTGACGGTCATCTGCTGGGCGCCCGTCGTGTGCCGCAGGTTGATATGCACGTACCGGCTTTTGGTTACGAAGAAGGTATGCAGGCTTTGCTGCAATCGCCCCCGCACTGGCCGGAACCGACCCGGGATGTCAGTCAGATCCGTATGGCGCTGCGCTTTAAACCGCAGAAAGGCCCGTTAAAACTGCTGCAGGATACTGCCACCCTGTATCTGGATATCATTGACTATCCCGGTGAGTGGCTGCTGGATTTGCCTTTGCTGGAAATGGATTACCTGGCCTGGTCAAAACAGCAGGCTCGGTTGATGACTGGCCGCCGTCAACAGCTGGCCAGTGACTGGCTTGCCGCAGGCGAGACACTGGATCCCTTCGCGCCGGCAGACGAACAAGCATTGGCGCGCCTGGCGGCGACCTTCACCGATTATCTGTTCAAGTGTAAAGCGGAAGCCGGGTTGCACTGGGTTCAACCGGGACGTTTTGTGTTACCCGGTGAGCTGGCCGGGGCACCGGTGTTGCAGTTTTTCCCGTTTATGTGGCTGGAAAAATACACCGAAGCCCAGTTAAATGAAGCGGGTGACGACACCAATATCGGCGTGCTGAAACGCCGCTACAAGTATTATCAGCAGCACGTGGTGAAAGGCTTTTACCGGGAGCACTTTTCCCGTTTCGACCGACAGATCATTCTGGTCGATTGCCTGCAACCGCTCAATGCCGGCCGCGAATCGTTTAATGATATGCGCCATGCACTCAATCAGCTGATGCAGAGTTTTCATTACGGCAGAAGCTCCTTGCTACGCCGCTTGTTTTCGCCTCGTATTGATAAAGTGTTGTTTGCGGCGACCAAGGCCGATCACATTACCCCGGAGCAACATCCGAACCTGGTCAGCCTGTTACAGCAAATGGTCAATGAAGCCTGGCAAACGGCTTCCTTTGAGGGCATTAACATGAGCTGTACCAGTCTGGCCGCCATTCAGGCCACGGAGCCGGGCTTTGTGGATCATCAGGGCAAGCAGGTGCCGGCACTGCGGGGGCATACCTTGTCAGGACAGGCACAGACAGTGTTTCCCGGCGAAGTGCCGCGCAGGCTGCCGGATGATGCCTTCTGGCAGGCGCAGGGGTTTGACTTTGTCAGTTTCCGTCCGCTGCCACAACAAAGCGATGAACCCTTGCCGCACATTCGTATGGATAAAACATTGGCGTTTTTGCTGGGAGATAAACTGCGATGACGAAGCCGTATCAAAGCAAAATTGTGTTTGATGAGCAGGAAACCGAGCCGTCAGGCCCGGATCTGAAAAGCCGGCTGGAATTTGCCGGGCAGGACAGCTTTTTGCCCGCCGCAGACGAAGAGGAATCTGACTCGCAGGCCGAAGCGCAATTGGAGAAAACGCTGGGAAAATCGTCTTCCCGGGGGCGCTGGCTGAAAACCTTGCTGCTGGGCGGCATCGGACTGACGGTGTGGCAGAGCGTTGATTATGTTGCCAGCGCCTATCTGAGCGGTGACTGGCTGTCGCTGGGCTGGAGCGTGCTGGTGGCCTCGGTGGCTGCAACGGGTATCGGTGTGCTTGGCCGTGAATGGCTCAGGCTGCGCCGCCTCAAAGATCGCCAGACAGAACGCGAGCAGGCTGAAATGTTACTGGCCGCCGAGGGCATCGGGCAGGGGAAAGCGTTTTGTATCCGCCTGGCCAAGCAAGGTGCAATTTCGGCTGAGAACCCGGGTTACAGCCGCTGGCAGGCGTCTTTGGCGGCAACGCACAATGATGCGGAAGTGCTGGCCATGTATGACCAGCTGGTACTCAGCCAGCAGGACAAACAGGCCAAAAAGCTGGTGGTGAAATATGCGCGGGAAGCCGCCCTGATGGTCGCGGTCAGCCCGCTCGCGATTGCTGATGTGTTACTGGTCGCCTGGCGGAATTTTCGTCTGATTGATCAGATAGCGGCAGTCTATGGTATCGAACTGGGTTACTGGTCACGTATTCAGTTGTTCAAGCTGGTATTGAAAAATATGGCCATAGCCGGTGCCAGTGAGCTGATCACCGACAGCAGCATGGATATCTTGTCTGTGCATCTTGCCGGTCGACTGTCTGCCAGGGCCGCGCAAGGCCTGGGGGTGGGCCTGCTAACGGGCCGTCTTGGCCTGAAAGCCATGAATTTGATGCGCCCGTTACCCTGGCAGCCGGAACAAGCCCCGGCGCTGAGTGATATTCGTCGTGATTTGCTCAGCCGGCTGGGCGGGGATAAAGCAGAAACATCCGCAGACTGATACGCGGAAATACAACGACCAGCCATAAAGCGCTGGTCGTTTTTTATCCGATTAACGGCACTCAGAAACAAAAAGTATTTTCTGCTGCCATTTCATCACGATATAGCTCTCACCTTCGGGCATTGCCGTCTTGACGACACACCGACTTCCGCGCACACTTCTTTTCGTGTCACGAATTGTTGACAGTTTTGTCTGGAGCGAAAAGGCAACCACTATGAGACTACAAGTCTTTTGTGTCGATCGGCTTGGGATGACCCGTGAACTGCTGGATATTCTGGCGAGCCGGGAACTGGATCTGCGGGGAATCGAAATCGACCGCAGCGGTATTATTTATCTCAATTGTCCGGAAATCGAATTTGAAGAGTTTCGTCAGTTAATGTTTCAAATCCGTCAGTTAGACGGAGTGACGGATGTGCGTAAAATACAGTTCATGCCGAGCGAGCGTGAACACAAAGAATTGAAAGCTTTGCTGGAAGCGCTGCCGGATCCCTTTTTCTCTGTCAATTTGCAGGGCAAAATCGATCTGGCCAATCAGCCGGCGGAGCAGTTATTAGGCAAAACCCGCGAAGCTGTGCTGGGAGAAACCGTTCACAGTGTGCTGGGTTTCAACTTCCATCGCTGGCTGGAGAAAGACAGCGCCAGGCATTACAGCGAAATGGTGGTGTTGTCCGGCCTGGATTATCTGATGGAAGTCATGCCGGTCTACGTGGCCGATGAATCCGATAATGAAGTGCTGGCCAGTGCGGTGATTTTGCTGAAATCCCTGTCGGAAGCCAAAATGCCGCTGGCGATGCGCAAGATCAGCGGTGACAATGGTTTTGAACATCTGGTCGGGCAGTCTTCCCGTTTCCGGCATTTGATTGCGCAGGCGAAAAAACTGGCCCTGCTCGATGCGCCTTTGCTGATCCAGGGTGAAACCGGGACAGGTAAAGAAATGCTGGCCAGAGCCTGTCACCAGCGTTCACTGCGCCGGGAAAAACCATTCCTGCTGGTCAATTGCGTGTCTATGCCGGATAACGCCGCCGAAACCGAGTTGTTCGGGGTGGCCGGTACCGGTGGTGAATCCGGTAAGAAAGGCATTTTCGAACAGGCCAGCGGCGGTACGGTGTTCCTGTATGAGATTGGCGAGATGTCCTCTCATTTGCAGGTGAAACTGTTACGCTTCCTGCAGGATGGCACTTTCCGCCGGGTTGGTGAAGAGAAAGAAGTGCGGGTCGATGTCCGGGTTATTTGCTCCACACAGAAGCGATTGCCGGATCTGGTTGCTGCGGGGCAATTCCGTGAAGATTTGTACTACCGTCTGAATGTGTTATCTCTGGTGGTTCCGCCGTTGCGGGAACGTGCGGCAGATATAGTGCCACTGGCTGAGCTTTTTGTGTCTCAGTTTGCCCAGGAGCTGCAGCAGGCGAAACCTGCGATGTCAGATAAACTGTCCCAGATGCTGAGCCAGTATGCGTGGCCGGGCAATATCCGCCAGCTGCGCAATGTCCTGTTCCGGGCCATGACGCAGCTGGAAAGCGCCGAAATGACGGTCGATGATATTCAGCTGCCAGAGAATGAGTCGGCCAGCGTGATCAACGAAGAGACACTGGATGGCTCGCTGGATGACATCATGAAGCGCTATGAAACCGGCATCCTGACAAACCTGTACCGGAGTTACCCTTCTACGCGTAAATTGGCAAAACGATTAGGGGTGTCTCACACCGCAGTGGCGAATAAATTACGCGAGTATGGTATCAGTAAGCCGTAACCTGCTGGCTGTGCCACGTTAATCACCCGGAAGGCCGCTTTGCTAAAGTGGCCTGAGTTTAGGCTGGATGTGACCTTTTTCAAGGGCCCGTAACAGGTTGATCAAATCCAGCCCGAAACGGCAGCTGATTCTCGGGTTCTGGCAGATCACGCGGTGACAGGGTATGAGTATAGGGATGGGATTCACATTCTTTGCCAGTGCCACCGCCTTATGGGCTTGTTTATTGCCGAGCTGGACAGCCAGTTCCTGACTGGTGCGTGTTTCGCCATAGGGGATGGTCTGGATAGCCTGCCAGACCTGATGCTGAAAAGCTGTGCCATCGGGCGCTAAGCGCAGTGAAAATTGCTGACGCTGGCCTTCCAGGTATTGCTTGAGCTGAAGGGTGTACTCTTGTAATTTTTTAGGGTGATGAATCCAGCAGGGGGGAGGTTGATAGCCGTCACTGGCAATGGTGATCAGTTTCAGTCCCTGGTCGTTGGCCTGCAGATAAATCAGACCAAGCTCAGTATTGATCAGGTCGTAGTACATAGTTGCCTTCACCGGTCAGAGAGTCTTAACGGCTACCTTCAGCCAGGCACAGAGGACCGCCTCAAATGCCGGTAGCGTTAAAGTGAAAGTATAGTATGCAGAGGTCAGCTTGTTTCATTCAATCATGCAGCGTTCATCAACCTTGAAAGTTGATGGACTGACAGTGCGTCTGGTGACAAATAAAGATGCGCGTCAGATAGCGTCCTATTATCAGCGCAACAAACAATTTCTCCAGCCTTGGGAACCGCTTCGGGATCCGGCCTTCTTTACTGTGGAAGGCTGGGAACGCCGTCTGACCCAATTGGCAGAACTTCATAAACACCAGCTGGCGTATTATTTTGTTATCTTCATGGAAGGCTCAGAAGAAGTCTGCGGCGTGATTAATTTCAGTAACCTGGTACGCCACCCTTTTTACGCCTGCCATGTCGGTTATTCACTGGATGAAAAATGTCAGGGCAAAGGCATTATGCGGCGGGCGTTGAATGCTGCCATCCGCTGGATGTTTGACGTGCAGCAGTTTCATCGGGTGATGGCGGCTTATATACCGCGCAATAAGCGCAGTGCGGCAGTACTGAAATCGGCGGGTTTCGAGCAGGAAGGGGTTGCCCGTGAATACTTGTTGATTAATGGGCGCTGGGAAGATCATATACTGACGGCCCGTATTAACCCGGACTGGTCGCAACCTTCGCAGTAACGGTTTGAAGGGCACATTGACTGTGGGCCGGTAAAACGGAAATAAAAAAGCTTGCGTTTACTGTATGCTCAGTACCGCAAGCTTTTTTCATTTTAGCGTGTTGCTCTGATTTATCAGTCGACAGTCAGGATACGCATGTTGTTGGTACTGCCGACAGTGTCCATGATGTCACCTTGCGTGATAATCACCAGATCGCCTGTTTTCAGCAGATTCAGCTCTTTCAGATCGTGAATGGCATGTTTGGCAACATCCAGACCTGCGTCACCGGCACGGTCGAAAAAGACGGGTGTGACACCACGGTACAGTGCGGCGCGATTGAGTGTCTGCTCATTGCGCGACAACGCAAAGATTGGCAGGCCGGATGAAATACGCGACATCATCAGCGGCGTACGACCGGATTCGGTCAGGGTGATCATGGCAGTGACACCGACCATGTGGTTGGCGGCATACATGGTTGACATCGCAATGGTTTCTTCCGGGGTATCAAAGGTGCGGTCCATGCGGTGAGAAGACACGTTCACACTGTGCTCTTTCTCGGCACCCAGACACACGCTGGCCATGGCTTTGACTGTCTCAACCGGATAATCACCTGCAGCGGTTTCAGCCGATAGCATTACCGCATCCGTACCGTCGAGTACGGCGTTAGCCACGTCCATCACCTCAGCACGGGTTGGCATCGGGCTGGTGATCATGGATTCCATCATCTGAGTGGCAGTAATGACAGTACGGTTCAGGCTGCGGGCGCGGCGGATCAGTTTCTTTTGCACGCCTATCAGTTCCGGGTCACCGATTTCCACACCCAGGTCACCACGGGCAACCATCACAGCGTCTGAGGCCATGATAATATCGTCCATGGCTTCTTCACTGGCAACCGCTTCAGCACGCTCTACTTTAGCGACCAGACGGGCATTCAGGCCAGCATCGGTTGCCAGGCGGCGCGCATAGTGCATGTCTTCGCCATTGCGGGGAAATGAAACCGCCAGATAATCCACATTCATGGCCGCTGCCGTGATGATATCGGCTTTGTCTTTTTCAGTCAGGGCTTCGGCGGACAGGCCACCCCCTTTCTTGTTGATGCCCTTGTTATTGGATAACGGGCCGCCAACAGTCACTTTTGTGTGTACTTTGTTGCCTTCAACATGCGTCACTTCTAGCTGCACACGGCCATCGTCAAGCAGCAGTAAGTCGCCAGGACTGACATCTTTTGGCAGCTCTTTATAATCCAGACCAACAGCTTGCTGATTGCCTTCGCCTTTAGGCAAGTCGCTGTCGAGGGTGAAAGTGTCACCGATAGCCAGCTTGATTTTGCTGTCTTTGAAGGTAGAAATTCGGATTTTCGGGCCTTGCAGATCGCCAAGTATAGCGACGTGGCGGCCAAGTTTAGCAGCGATTTCACGGACTTGTTTCGTGCGTTGAATGTGATCGTCAGGGCTGCCGTGCGAAAAGTTCATGCGTACCACGTTGGCGCCGGCCGCAATAATGGCTTCGAGGTTGTTGTCGCGATCGGTAGCAGGGCCGAGTGTAGTTACGATTTTGGTACGTCTTAACCTTTGAGACATGAAGCTCTCCATATAGTCGAAAGGATACGATGAGATGGGTTATAACTTGGGTATATAGTGTTAGCATTATCTGTAATTATATTACAGGTGCTTGTAGTAAAAAGGCGACATAGGACAATGAATTGACGACTTTGTAATCCGTGTTGGTCGTTTTCATTCTCAGCTAAGCGGGTATTATTGTCCGTTTTAAACGCAGAGGGAATACTGAGGATATAAAAAAGCATGGCTATATCACCATGCTTTGATGTTTTTCCACCCTGACAATCATGAAGGGATCGTTGAGTTTAAAATAACCCTTCTTTGGCAATGCGTGAATCTTTGATAGTCTCTTTTACGCGTTTCAGGTTCTCTCTGAAACCCGGGCCACGGCGCAAGGTAAAACCTGTGGCGAGTACATCAATGACTGTCATCTGTACCACGCGGCTGGCCATAGGCATGTAGATGTCGGTATCTTCAGGGACATCCAGGCAGATAGACAGTGAGCATTCGCGATCCAGCGGCGAGTCTTTGGCGGTAATACCAATGACAGTTGCCCCGTTTTCACGTGCCATCTCAGCAATTTCTACCAGATTCTTGGTACGGCCGGTGTGAGAGATCAGCACCACAACATCATTGTCAGTGCAGTTAATGACACTCATACGTTGCATCACAACATCATCAAAGCAGACAATAGGGATGTTGAAGCGGAAGAACTTATTCATGGCATCATGGGCAACCGAGGCGGATGCCCCCAGGCCAAAAAAGGAAATGCGTTTAGCCTGAGTCAGCAGGTCTACGGCCCGGTTCACCTGCATCGGGTCAAGACTGCTTTTTGCGACATCCAGACAAGCCATGGTGGACTCGAAGATTTTGGCTGTGTAAGCTTCAGCGCTGTCGTCTTCTTCAACGTTACGGTTTACATAGGGAGTACCGTTCGCCAGGCTTTGAGCAAGATGGAGTTTAAAATCCGGGAAACCTTTGGTATCAAGGCGACGGCAGAAACGGTTGACCGTCGGTTCGCTGACATCGGCCATTTTGGCCAGAGTCGCAATGCTTGAGTGAATGGCGGTTTGCGGGGAAGCGATGATAACTTCAGCAACCTTACGCTCAGACTTACTGAAGTTTTCTAAATTGTTTTGGATTTTTTCAAGGGTATTCATACGATAACCGCGATTCGTTGCTGAATTTCAAAATAGGCGAGTTCGTTGGGACGCTGCCAAATATGATGAAACTATACTACTTTTCTTTTCTGGCCTCCTAGCAAATCTCTGAAAATCACTTTTCCTTTTTATTATAGTTTGATCACGATCTACTTTCCCTTTCAGTTTTGAAATGATTTTAACCGGGGAAAAGCAAAGAATTGCCGAGTATTAAGCTGCTTTGTGTTATTTATTTTCAATGCACGGAATTAATTTACAGTTTGAATTAAATGTACAACAAAAAGACAACGAATAAGTTTCAAAGGAAATAACAATGGAAAAAACAAAGCGTGTCAGTGTCTGCGGCTGTGGCTGGTTAGGTTTGCCTTTGGCCAAGCGCCTGAATCAATCCGGTTATGAAACCTTCGGTTCAAAGCAGACTCAAGAGGGCGCTGAAGTATTGGCGCGCCAGGGGATCAAAGGTGTGGCGGTGAGTTTGCCGTTACAAAAGGAAGCGCATTCACCGGCGCTGAACGCATTTCTGGCGGCAGATGTCATGGTGCTGAATGTACCGCCCGGGAGGCAAACAAGGTCAGCGGATGAATACAGTTTAAAAATCATATCATTATCAGAGGCAGCGAAAGCGGCCGGTTGTCATAGGTTGATTTTCATCAGCACCACCGCAGTTTACGGGGATGCCGAAGGGGAAATAACTGAATCAACCGAGCCTGCTCCTGCGACAGAATCTGGCAGGGTACATGTTGATCTGGAACAGCAACTCCGTCAGTCATGGGGTGATGATCTTGTGGTGTTGCGTTTGGCTGGCCTGATTGGCCCTCAACGGCATCCGGTGAAGTTTCTGGCAGGACGGCAAGGCATTGCCAATGGCGGAGCGCCAGTCAACCTGGTGCATCTGGATGATGTGATATCAGCCGTTATGGCAATCTTAGAACGTTGGCCGGCCATGACGACTTTGCATTTATCGGCGCCACAGCACCCCAGCAGGGCAGTGTATTATCGGGAAATGGCCCGTTTGGCAGGATTATCCCTGCCTGAGTTTCAGCCTGGTGGCGAGCAGGGGAAATGGATAAATGCGTCCGCAACTGTTGAGGCTTTGGGGCTGAACTGGCGTTATGAGGATCTAATGACTCTGGCTCCCGAGCTCTGAGGGAGAGCCCAACCGCTTCACCATGTAGGCTCAGCGTTGCGAGTGCCAGATAAAAAAAATCCCGCTGAAAAGTCAGCGGGAGGAATTTATCCTTAACACAATTAGGAGTTTAGCAGCAGTGGCATTGTCGATTAAAGCTGTTCAGTGAACCATTCATTGGCGGCCGGTTATCAATCACTTCGTTAATCTTAATGTCACTAGTTATGACCGAGCGCTCATCGCTTAGTTCCGATTTCACACCGCTTTTTTTGAAATATTTTCTAACCAATTGATATCTATAAAACAAAATTAAGCGTTTTTTTAAACAACCGCGCACTTGCTGAAACGGTCAGACAAAGGTCGTCTGTCATAGGGTGAAAATGAAAGAAAACCCGTTTCCAGATGAAAACGGGCTTTGAAGAAAATCTTCTAAGAAAAAGCAGTGGCACTATGTATGACTCCGGTATTTAGCCTTGGTTCCCATCGCACTTCGCATTATTTAAAATTTTTTCTTTTCTTCTCCGTTTCAATACTGTTCATCGCTTGTTAAATCTGTTAGCAAGGTGTAGAGTTTAAACATGTGTTTAATACGGGTGACTTAACATGGTAGTCAAAGCTGATACAAAAAGCCGCATTCTGGACGCCGCTGAACTCTTGTTTGCAGAGCATGGCTTCAAAGAAACGTCGCTGCGAACAATAACCAGCAAAGCGGGAGTCAACCTGGCCTCTGTTAACTATCACTATGGTGATAAGAAAACGCTTATCCGGGCAGTGCTGAGCCGCTATCTGGAAGAATTCATGCCAGCGCTCAAGCAGGAGCTGGAAGTGCTGCTGACCCGAGATGATTTCAGCATGGAAGATGTCTTCCGTTGTACCAAGCAACCTTTGCTGAAGCTCGGCAATTTCCGTGCTGGTGGCGCCACTATTTTCATGTCCCTGATCGGTCGCGGTTATACCGATGTTCAGGGCCACTTACGCTGGTTTATCGTAACGCGTTATAACCCGGTGCTAAACCTGTTCACCAAAGCGGTTTGCCGCGCCAATCCATCATTAGATCCGGAAACCCTGTTCTGGCGTTTGCATTTTACCTTAGGGGCGTCCGTTTTTACGATGGCATCCAGTACCGCACTGCGGGAAATTGCTGAGAATGATTTCAAATGTACTGTGTCGACCGCCGATCTGATTGATCGCATGGTGCCGTATCTTGCTGCCGGTGTTGCCGCGCCGATAGAGATGCCTGCACCAGTATCAGCAGCGACAGAGAACTCTTACTGAACCCTGCAAAAAAACTATAACAGTTAACTCTCGCCAAGACGTGGCAGAAAGACAAAAGGACGTGACCCATGAGTAATAAAAGTCTGAGACAACGCTACATCAGTGATCCTGCTTTCAAGGTATTTAAGAAAGTGTTACCACCGCTGTCTGATACCGAACGGGAAGCCATGGAAGCAGGTAGTGTCTGGTGGGATGGTCAGCTTTTCGCCGGTAAACCAGACTGGAATACCCTGCTGAATTATCCCAAGCCTAAGCTGAGTGACGACGAACAGTCTTTTATTGACAATGAGCTTGAAACTCTGCTGAAAATGCTGGATGACAACCAGATTGTTCGTGAAGATCGTGATTTGCCTTCTGAGGTGTGGGAGTACCTGCGAAAAGAAAAATTCTTCTCATTGATCATTGGCAAAGAGTACGGCGGTCGCGAGTTCTCTGCGCATGCTAACTCGACCATAGTGACGCGTATTGCCACCCGAAGCCAAAGCGCCGCCGTGTCTGTCATGGTACCCAACTCGTTGGGCCCGGGTGAGCTGCTGAGCCACTATGGTACAGAAGAGCAGAAGAATTACTGGTTGCCGCGTCTGGCTGACGGGACAGATATCCCGTGTTTTGCACTGACCGGCCCGGAGGCGGGCTCTGATGCCGGCGGTATCCCGGATATGGGTGAAGTCTGTTATGGCGAGCATGAAGGTAAGGAAGTTCTGGGTATCCGCGTCAGCTGGAACAAGCGATACATTACCCTGGCACCTGTTGCCACTGTGCTGGGTCTGGCCTTTAAACTGCGCGACCCGCAAGGTCTGATTGGTGATCAGAAAGATATCGGCATTACCTGTGCCCTGATTCCAACCAGCCATGAAGGCGTTGAAATTGGTGAGCGTCACGATCCGCTGGGCGGCGCGTTCATGAACGGTCCTACCCGTGGCCAGGATGTGTTTATCCCTATGGACTGGGTGATCGGCGGTCAGGACTATGTCGGGCGCGGCTGGCGTATGCTGGTGGAATGTCTGTCAGCAGGGCGTGGTATCTCGCTGCCGGCGCTGGGCACGGCCATCGGCCATCTGACATCACGCAGCACCGGCGCTTATTCTTATGTGCGTAAGCAGTTCGGTATGTCGATTGGTCACTTTGAAGGGGTGGCTGAAGCACTGGGGCGTATTGGCGGCATGACCTATATGCTGGAAGCGGCCCGCACCCTGACGACCACTTCTCTGGATATGAAAGAAAAACCGGGCATAGTGACGGCAATTGCCAAGTACCACATGACGGAAATTGCCCGTACTATCCTGAACGACGCGATGGATATTCACGCCGGGCGGGGAATTCAGGCCGGACCAATGAATTATCTGGCCAATCAGTACATTGGTATGCCTGTGGCGATCACGGTGGAAGGGGCAAACATTCTGACCCGTAACCTGATGATCTTTGGCCAGGGGGCGACCCGTTGTCATCCTTATGTACTGAAAGAAATGGAAGCGGCTGCGAATCCGGATGCTGATCAGGCAGCGAAAGACTTCGATCAGCTGTTGTTCAAACACATTGGTTTTGCGGTGGGGAATGTCAGCAAAGCCTTGCTCAATGCCTTTACCGGCTCCAAACTCAACCGGGCACCGGTATCGGGTGAAACGGCGTATTACTATCGTCATTTGTCCCGCATGAGCCGTGCTCTGGCTGTGGCGGCAGATTTCTCTATGTTGTCACTGGGTGGGGAGCTGAAACGCCGTGAAATGGTGTCTGCGCGTCTGGGTGATGTGTTAAGCCACCTGTATCTGGCATCGGCCGTGCTGAAGCGTTATGAAATGGAAGGCCGTCAGCAAGAAGATCTGCCTTTGGTTCATTACGCGTTACAGCACTGTCTGAACAAGTGTGGGGTTGCGTTTGATGAAGTCTTCAATAACTTCCCGCGCAAAGGGGTTGGCCGGGTACTGCGTACACTGACCTTCCCGTTGGGAATTCACTACGAAGCACCAAAGGATGAGCTGAAACTGGCGATTTCCAAACTGCTGATGACACCAGGGGTTGCGCGTGACCGACTGACCACCAACTGCTATATCGGTGAGAAAGACAACGATCCTGTGGCTATCATGGAGCGTGCTTTCGTTGCCATGTACGGTGTGCGCGATATTGAGCGTAAACTGGCGAAAGCGGTGAAAGCCGGCACTGTGCCTCGCAAGGCACCGTTGGCTGAAAAACTGAAGATTGCCCTGGATGCGGGAGTAATCACAGAAGCTGAGGTTGAGAAAGTGCATAATGCTGACCAGTTGAGATCGCATGCGATACAAGTGGACAGCTTCGCACCAGAAGCATTTAAAAAGGGCGCCTTACAGCCAGGGAAAGCCGCCTGATAAGCAATGATATTGCTTAATGAAGAATAAACCTGGTGGTCAAATATGCCGCGCATTTGCGCGGCATTTTTTTCACCGGCTCAGCTATCCTGAAGAGGCCTGGGCTTTTAAGACGTATCCTTATTGTCTGCGGGTGCTGTTTTCTTCAGCAACTCATGGCTCAATATCAAAGAATCTGCCTTAACACCTCCAACCACTGGTCGATTTTAGCGGTTTCGAACATAAAACTGATGCGAATTAGTGACTAACCTTTTATCCTACGGGCAACAGAACAAAGGAAGAAAACGAAATGATCATCAAACCAAAAATTCGTGGATTCATTTGTACAACGACTCACCCAGTGGGTTGTGAAGCAAACGTCAAAGAGCAAATCGAATACACCAAGTCTCAGCCTAAGCTGGAAAATGGCCCTAAGCGTGTATTGGTGGTTGGCTCTTCCACTGGCTACGGTCTGGCTTCACGTATCGCGGCAGCATTTGGCTCCGGCGCTGCGACTATCGGCGTGTTCCTGGAAAAGCAAGGCACAGAGAAAAAGCCGGGCTCAGCGGGCTGGTATAACTCTGCGGCGTTTGACAAATTCGCCAAAGCAGAAGGTCTGTACTCCAAGAGTCTTAACGGTGATGCTTTCTCGCATGAAATGAAGCAGAAAGTGATTGAGCTGATCAAAGAAGAACTGGGTCAGATTGACATGGTGGTTTACTCACTGGCATCCCCAGTGCGTAAAATGCCGGATTCAGGCGAGCTGATTCGCTCCAGCCTCAAGCCGATGGGCGAGACTTATACAGCGACAGCGGTTGATACCAACAAAGATGTTCTGATTGAAGCGAGCATTGAGCCTGCCAGCGAGCAGGAAATTGAAGATACAGTGAAAGTCATGGGCGGCCAGGACTGGGAACTGTGGATCAATGCGCTGGCAGATGCCGGCGTGCTGGCTGAAGGTTGTAAGACGGTTGCATACAGCTATATTGGTACGGAAATTACCTGGCCAATCTACTGGCATGGCGCACTGGGTAAAGCCAAAATGGACCTGGACCGCGCCGCCAGCGAGCTGAGCAATAAACTGGCCGATATCAAGGGTACGGCAAACGTTGCTGTGCTTAAGAGTGTGGTGACGCAGGCCAGTGCGGCGATTCCTGTAATGCCACTGTATATTGCAATGGTCTTCAAGAAAATGCGCGAAGAAGGTGTTCACGAGGGCTGTATGGAGCAAATCTTCCGTATGTTCTCACAGCGCCTGTATAAAGCCGATGGCTCAGCCACTGAGCTCGACAGCGACAACCGCCTGCGTCTGGATGACTGGGAACTGCGTGACGATATCCAGGAGCACTGCACAACGCTGTGGCCACAGGTGACGAATGAGAATCTGTTCGAAGTGACAGACTATCAGATGTACAAAGACGAGTTCATGAAACTGTTTGGCTTTGGTCTGAATGGCGTGGACTATGATGCCGACGTCAATCCAGTGGTCGAGTTCGACGTTCAGGATGTCTGATCACTTTATGGTGATTACAAAAACGCTGTGATAAAAAAACCGCCCAAGTTGGCGGTTTTTTATGGCTGATATTTTCGTGCAGTGTAAACAGGGTATAACAGGCGTGTGGATTAACGCGCGTTAACTGTTCTTGTCATCCGGCAGTTCAATCACAAAGGCTGCCCCTTCAATGCTGGCTTTTTCCACGTAAATACGGCCGCCGTAACAGGTAACGATATCGTGGCAGACAGACAGGCCAATCCCTTGTCCCGGATTGCGCTGATCAGCCCGGATCCCCCGCTGGAAGATGGCCTCCCGCATGTCATCGCTGACACCGGGTCCGTCATCCTCGATGCGGATAATCAATTTTCCCTGTTGTTGCGCGGCGCTGAGCCGAATCTCACTGATGCAGAACCTGAAGGCGTTTTCCAGCAGATTTCCCAGCAGTTCCATCAAATCGGTACGGTTCAGAGGGAGGTACAAGCCCGTACTGTACTGGCGTTTCAGTGTGACCTGTTTGGTGCTGTAAATCTTCTTCAGCATCCGCTCAAAGCTTTCCACGACTGGGTTGAGCAGGGTTTTATCTTTCTGCAGACCTTGCTGTCCCATCAAAGCGCGTTTTAACTGATACTGAACCAGATCGTCCATCTGGCTGATTTGCTCCAGCATGCGGTGATTGAGATCGCAGCGGGGCAGGGAATGATCATCCAGCAAGGCATTGGCGGCGGCCAGGCGGGTTTTCAGGCTGTGCGCCAGATCGTCCATCGCGTGGCGGTAGCGGGCTGTTTTGTCGTTACTGATCCGGATGAGACGATTAAGTGACTGTGTCACGTCTTGCAACTCGGTAGGAAAGTCACTGTCCAGCTGCTCGCGTTTGGCGTCCGTGACCTGATTGAGCTGAGTAGCCAGTTTTCGCAACGGCTGAAAGCTCCAGTGAAATGCGGCGATGAGAAAGGCAACGGCGATCAATACAAACAAGCCGAGATAGAGGGCGGTCCGGTTGTGAAGCCGGCTCAGAGACTGTTCATAGGCTGTGCCTGAGCGCAGGACAACCAGCTGGTAAGCATTGCCATTCTCGCGGTCACGGCTGATATCGTAAGCGATATAACTCTTTGTGTTATCAGCCTTGACCAGGGTGGGGGTTTGCATTGCATCCGGCAGGCTGCTGCAAATACTGATCAGTCCCGCGGCTTTGGCCTCATCTGACAACCACATTGTATTATCATTGCGATCACAAAGTACCGACATGTAATCCGTCGCGGATGGATCCAAAGAGTCAATCCACTTATCAACGTCTTTGATCAATCCTGCCCGGTTAAGCTGGGCAACGACCAAAGGCATTTGTGCAACAAGATCGGTTGAATAGGCAGCCATGTAACTCTGGCTGTAGAGCTCATTGATCACCCAGGCCAGGGCCGATGTAATCAGGGCAATGATCGCAATGGATGTGATCATTACCCGATGGCGCAACCGCGGGAGAATAGCCAGATTCATTGCGCGGTAAGCTCGAAGATGTATCCCTGACCGCGAATGGTCGAAATGGGGTTGTCCTGTCCGGTCTGGCTGATTTTTTTGCGCAGACGGCTGATCATGACTTCGATGGTATTAGGATCGCCTTCCTGATCTTCATACAATACGTCCAGCAGTCGCTGCTTGGAAACCACCTGGCGGCTGTGGCGCATCAGGTATTCCAGCAGTTCGTACTCAAAAGCGGTGAGGTCAAGCAGGCTTTCGCTGACAAAAACCTGTTTCGCCAGCAGGTCGACACGGATTTCTCCGGCGGTCATCTCGGGTTTGATGAATCCTGCACTACGCCGGACCAGCGCACTCAGCCGGGCAACCAGCTCTTCTCTCTGAAAAGGTTTCACCAGATAATCATCGGCGCCGGCTTCCAGTCCCGTAACTTTATCCTGCCAGTTAGAGCGTGCTGTCAGAATCAGGATCGGCAGTCGTAAGCCTTTATCACGGATTTCACGAATCAGACTGATACCGTCACGGTCGGGCAGACCTATATCGACGATAGCGACATCATTGGGGTAGTTATCAGCATAAAACAGGCCTTCTTCGGCCGTATTGGCACACTGAACTTGATTACCCAGCTCACTGAGCTGAGTTTTCAGATGGTGGCACAGGATCGGATCGTCTTCGACTATCAGGATGCGCATCATAATAAAGTTACCTGAAACTGTGGAATAGAGTTGCGAATACCAGAAAGCACGCTTTATAGCAAAGGGGGCTGGCGGGTACAATTTTCACCGGTTAATTGTGAGAGATTATACCACCTATCATCTGAATAACGGCTGACTCTGCCAAGTGTCAGTGTCAGCCGTGTGGGGAGGTGCTAGCTGAGAATAATAATCAGCGTACCTGCTATTGTGAGCAGAACGTTAGCGATGGCGTAGGTGCCCGCATAGCCCAGAGCCGGAATAGTACTGCGGGCATGCTCATTGATCATGTCCATCGCCGGGGCGCAGGTACGGGCGCCGATAATGGCACCAAACAGCAGTGCGCGGTTCATATCCAGTACGTAAGCGCCGAAAAGGTAGGCGAGCATCACGGGAATCACGCTCACCATCATGCTGACTAAAAATACGCTCGGACCAATTTGCGTAATCGATTCAAACAGGTTAGAACCGGCACTCAGGCCAATACCGACCATAAACACCATCAAACCGAGATCCTTGGCCATATTGAGTGCGCCCTGAGGAACATAGCCGAACGTCGGGTGATTGGCCCGCAGGAAACCCAGGGAGATCCCGGCGAGCAACAGACCCGCGGCATTACCCAGACCAAAGGTGATCTGGCCGAAGGTCATGGTAATGGAGCCGAACAGCAGCCCCATAATAAAGAAGCAGCAAAAGGCCAGAAGATCAGCAATCTGACTGTGGATAGAGATAAAGCCAATGCGCTCGGCCAGCCCCAGCACCCGGCTTTTCTCACCGCTGACCTGGAGGATGTCACCTTTATTGAGCAGGGTACTGTGGTCCATCGGCATTTCAATCTGCGCACGTACCACACGGTTGAGGAAGCAGCCATATTCCGCCAGATTCAGCTCGGATAAGCGCTTACCGGCAATGTTGTCGTTCTTGACCACGATCTCTTCTTCTACAATGCGCAGATCGAGTAAATCACGGTCAAACACTTCTTTTCCGTTGCGGAAGCTGGGGTCCAGACGTGCGTGGCTGTCGGGGTAACCCACCAAGGCTATCTCATCGCCTTCCTGCAGAATGGCATCACCATCCGGGTTGGCAAGAATACCGTGGCGACGAATACGTTCAATGTAGCAGCCCGTCTGGCGATAGATGCCCAGTTCACGCAGGTTACGGCCATCGATCCAGTCTATCAGTTCAGGTCCCACACGGTAGGCTCGTATGATAGGTAAGTAGACTTTGCGTTGTGAGGCGCCACCTATTCCACGCTCTTTCGCAATCTGTTGCGAGGATTCAGCCAGATCTTGCTTTTGCAGCTTGGGCATCAGCTTGGCCAGCAGTATCAGGCTGATCAGGCCAATCAGGTAAGACATGGCGTATCCGACACTCAGGCTGTCAATCAGGTCCTGAACAACCATGGGATCAGACAGGTTTGATAAGCCGCCACTTAATGCATCTTTGGCACCGACCAGAACCGGCGTAGCGGTAAGAGAGCCTGCCATCAGGCCGGTCGCCAGACCCAGATCCAGATTCAGGTAGTGCGACATGGTCAGTGTAATAGTGATGGCCGATAAAAGCACCACTAAAGCCAGCAGTAAATAATGCTTACCGTCCCGGAAAAAAATACCGAAGAAGTTTGGTCCGGCCTGAATGCCCACACAGAAGATAAATAGCATAAAGCCAATATTGAGGGCTTCAGCATCAAAGGTAAAACCAGCGTTACCGAAGAGGAGTGCAGTCAGGAGAACGCCAATGGAATTACCAATCTGCAACTTGGCGATACGAAGTTTTCCGACAGTAAGACCCACAGCGAGAACTACAAAGAGGAGCAGAATATCATTCTGGCGAAGCAGGTCAGCAATGTCGATGTTCACAACAAATTTTTCCGAAGTCAGCGCAATATACTAAAGGTATGGGGCAGAATTTTATCTTAAACTACTGCTATGCGATACCGATATTCGAGGTGCGCGACACAAAAAAAGGCTGATTAAACAGCCTTTTTGTCAACGAGTCACATTTGCGCAATTGAACTGTGATTATTGAAACAGTCCAAGGTTGTCTTTTGCGTACGCTTCGAAGTCTGTGCAGCCACCGATATGCTGTTGATCAACGAAGATTTGTGGAACCGTTTCAACGGGCTTGCCCACGGTTTTTTCCAGGTCAGCCTTGGAAATGCCTTCTGCGTGAATATCTACATAACGATAGTTGAAATCATCACGCTCATCTTTCAGCTTGTCAGCCAAGTCTTTTGCACGAACACAGAAAGGGCAGCCAGGGCGACCAAAAATTACTACGAACATAGAGCTTCTCCTTTGTCTTGTGGGGCTACTATAACGTGAGTCTGTCGGCGGTGAAAGTCGGAATTATCAGTAGCATCAATAGAAAATTTCGATGGTTAGCGCTATTTACATCAGCGGCAAACCTGTTATGTCTGAGGTGGCTGCAATGAAAAAAGCCAGGCTGGATAGGCCTGGCTTTGGGCAGCAGTGGAGCAAGAAGTTAGAAGTCGTAGCGAATAGCCATCGCCAGAACGTCTTCGTTGCCGTCGATTTGATCGGCTTTGTACTCTGCGTAGGTACGCAGGTTTTTGTTGAACTTGTAATAGGCGCCAAGCACAAAGTAGTCTTCAATATCTGATGTGGTACCTGTATCGGCTTCCAGATAGTTGTAGACAGCCTGGGCAGAGAAGCCATTACCAAAGTCGTAGCCCACTACGGCTTCGTAGCCGTCGTAGTCAGTACCGGTTTCTGCACCTGACTTGTCTTTCCAGTTTTCACCCATGCTGTACAGCAGTGCGGCATAGATGTTGTTGGCATCATAGGCAACAGATAGTGCAGTCACTTCCGCATCATCAGTGCCATCCAGGCCTTCACCTGAGTTATAACCGGCACCAAATTTCACACCCACAGGCAGTGCGTAAGAGGCAGCAACACCGTAAGAGGTTGATGTGTCACCATCTACTTGCTGGACGGCGTTGTTGTCCAACTGGTAGCTTGCTTCAACAGTCAGGCCGCTGAATTCGCCGGCATATTTCAGCACTGAGCTGGTTTTACCTGTACCGAAACGGTCGGTACCTGTACCACTGGCATCAGCACCGAACTCTTCCAGGGTATCTGTGTAATCAGAAATCAGGGTAAATGAACCTTCCTGACGACCGTAGGTGGCTTCACCGAAGTTGCCGCCCAGACCAGCATAAGCTTTACGTGTTTCAAGACCTTCGTCTTTAGAAGAGGCGTTCACTTCGGTTTCGTATACGCCGAGACCGTAAAGGTTGCTGTTAATCTCAGACTTTGCTTTGGCACCAAAGCGGAAGTAGCTTTGATCGCCTTTTTCGCTGTTATCATCCGAGCTGTAGTACATACCTACTGCACGGCCATACAAATCAACGGTTGCCCCATCCTTGTCATAAACGTTTGCAGCAGCAGCTGAGCCAGAAACAAAAGCAGTAATCAATGCCGATGCTAAAACAGTTTTTTTCATTTCTTTTTCCCCTAAGTAGGTATCAAGTGCTTCATTGCTGTTTTGATGGGCTGCAGGATAGAAGGTGAATATGACAAAAAAATGTTGTTCAAAAGTCACTTTGATGAAAGCGAAACATTATTTATCAATGGATTACTCCATTTGCACGCTTACCGGCCAGTCATAGTGTGCAATCTAGATCATCTGGTTGTTTATGATAGAGTGCATAAATTGCCCCAGATAATCTTTGTTATTGGCAAGCGAATAATGGTGTTTTCAAGCTGAACAGCAGGATGAAGAGAATAATGAATCAGACAATTGATACGATACTGGCACACCGTTCTATACGACGTTTTACCTCTGAACCTATTCAGGCGGATGTACTCTCGACCCTGCTTGACTGTGCAATCGCAGCCTCGTCTTCCAGCTTTATCCAATGCGTGAGCGTGATACGGGTGGTTGATACAGACAAACGCACTCAGATGGCCCACCTGGCCGGCGATCAGCCCTATGTTGCTTCAGCGGCAGAGTTTTTAGTGTTCTGTGTGGATTTCCACCGCCATTTGCAAATTCATCCTGAAGCACAGCTTGGTTTTACTGAGCAGACGTTAATTGGCGCTGTCGATGCTGCGCTCATGGCACAAAATTGTTTGTTAGCGGCTGAATCTTTGGGTTTGGGTGGGGTCTATATTGGCGGGATCAGAAATAATCCGGCAGAGGTGGCTGCATTGCTTGATATGCCTAAGCATGTCATGCCCGTTTTTGGACTGTGCCTGGGTTATCCGGATCAAAATCCTGAATCTAAGCCGCGCCTGCCGCAGTCCTTGGTCATTCACCAAAACAGCTATCAGCAGGAGCTGGATCGCCATCAACTGGCAGAATATGACGAAAAAGTGCGCCAGTATTACCAGTCGCGAACTGGCGGTAATAAAGATATGAGCTGGTCAGAACAGATTACCGCGACTTTAACCAAAGAAGCCCGGCCCTTCATGAAGGATTTCCTTACCAGTAAAGGCTTTAGTACCAAGTAGGCATCAGTTAAACTATTTGAGTATTCACTCATTTTTGTCTTGCCGATTTGTATAAATGGTCACTTTCTGCTTGTAATTTAAGAAGAAAGTGGCCCAAGCGAGCATTTATCATGCTGATGCTGGGGGGATTGTCATTTCATACTGGTAGGACTTCTGCCGCTTTACAGACATAGCTTTCCATAATTTTGAGTGGATTGACTGTAAAATCAAATTATTACGGAATTTTTTATGAAAAGAACGGGCCTTTCAGCCCTGATGGTGTTTTTTGCCGTGTTATTGGGTGCTTGCTCAAGCACGCCTGAAATGAGTGAGTCGGACACTGCTATCTCTGAACAGGGAGAATTTCAGCGGATATTGTCTGCTTACCGGCACTGGCAGCAGTCAATGCAACATACCAGCGAACTGGCCATTTATTCACCGGATGTTTATCAGCGCATGATAACCAGCTGGGAAAATGCAGAAAAAATTTATCAAGAGATCACCGCAACGCCGTCGACGGCTTATAAAAGTTACTCTTTGTTTTCTTCTACCACCTATTTACAGCAGATACAGTTAGAGCTGAATCAGGTTGAAGCTTCTTTTAATCAATTGAAGCAGTTACAGAAGGTCGCCGATGATGTTCTGTCTCCTGCAATCACTCAGATGCAGTATCTGGATTCTCTGGATGCCAGGCAGTACTACCGAAGTGAGTACACACGCTTGCATCGCCTGTATGCCAGCTTGTTTACCTTGGTTGAAGATGATGAACTGAGTGACGCGAGAGAGGAGCAGGACGAGTTCCTTTCGCGCAGCCATAGCCTGGAAGTCAAAACGATCAAAAAAATCTATATTGCGCCGCTGGAAGCCATGATGATTGAACTGCGCCGTCAGGATGTGAATGACTATGCGCCAAACAGCTACGCACAGATTGAGCAGCGTATCGAAGCCGGCAAGGCATTAATTGAGCGTACCCCTCGCGATTTTGATGCCATACAGCAGGCGGCGAGTGCGGTACAGTTTGAGCTTGCCCATGCTCAGCATATTTCGTTGGAAGTTCAGCGTTTACGCGATTTAAGTAAAGATGATTACGAGTCTTATATTCTGGATTTCGAAAATAAGCTGCTGAGAATCTCCAAGGCTTTAAAAGAGGAAGACTTGCGTAATCAGCCCATTCAGGAACAGGCCAGATTAATCATTGCTGGTGCCATCAATGTCAGGGAGGCAACAGCCAGCAAGCCGCCGGCAGATGAGGTGCTGAAGGATAAAGACAAGTACATCCGCGACCTCAATGCATTGGTCATGAGCCAGCAGCGTCAGATAAGCCTGCTGCAGTCTAAACTGTCTGCTAGCAAGGAGACACTGCCTGCAGTGTCTTTACCGGCGTCGAGCGAAGCACCCGACTCCAATGCCACCTTAACAGAGCCGCAACGCGATACTGGTGAGGCCGGATCTGCCGTTATGCAGTAGCGCCTTCGTCATACTGGCACAGAAGAGCAAAAAACCGCCGCCATGACAGCGGTTTTTTTGTACACAATTCCCCCGCTGATTGTTTGATATCAGCATGAGCCTCTTCTCCTGGCTATCCGTTTCAGGCCATAAAAGCAGGGATTTATGCTGCATCATTAGTGCGCTCTTTATAAGAGATTCGCCGTTATTATAGCCAGAGACTACAGGCTGAAGACGGTTTATGATGCATTCTGTTACATCTTTCATGGGTTTTGATATATTTTTTATATTTACTTTTTTCTGGTTAATCATGCTTTTTTGTCTGATGGTTGGTTTTTGTACCGCTGAGACATTGTTTTCCCTCAGGACATAGATTAGAATTCGCGCCGCGCCAGATTGCGCAATTATTTTAATTAATGTCACTTTTATTTAAATTTTCCTGTAGGGGAATAAAATGTCTACGAATTTTGCAAATCCAGCACCTTTGGGATTGATGGGCTTTGGTATGACCACCATTTTGCTGAACATCCACAATGCAGGCTTTTTCCCACTGAACTCTATGATTCTGGCTATGGGGATTTTTTATGGCGGTCTGGCTCAAATCCTTGTCGGCATGATGTGTTTTAAGCGTGGTGATACCTTCGGTACCACCTCTTTCACTTCTTACGGTCTGTTCTGGCTGACACTGGTTGGCCTGATTGTGATGCCTTACATGGGACTGCCTGCCGCACCTGCAGAGTTCATGGCATGGTATCTGCTGCTGTGGGGCGTCTTTACTGCCTTTATGTTTGTTGGTTCACTCAATTACCCACGCGCCAAACAGTTTGTCTTTGCTTCTTTGACTGTGTTGTTCTTCCTGCTGGCAGCACGTGATTTCACTGGCAGCGCCCTGATTGGCACCATTGCGGGCTTTGAAGGCATCATCTGTGGTGCGAGTGCGATTTACTTTGCGATGGCCCAGGTACTGAACAATGAGTTCGGCCGGACTATCTTGCCAATCGGCGAGCGCAAAGTGGCGGCTGTGGAGCCTCTGAAAGCAGCGGCATAACGTTTTTCAATTCTATATTTACTGCTTACCCCGTGCCGTGAGGTACGGGGTTTTTTTATGCCGGTTGCTGGCTGGTGTTGCATCGCAGCGATGAAGAAAGCCGGACGCCGTTAGCCCGGCTGCGGCGAGACCTTACCTGGCTGCAGGCGAAATAATGGCGGGTTTAGCGCTGAAGGCCAAAAAGGGCAGGCTAGTGGGCAGGCTGAGATCGAGAATACAGGGAATAAAAAAGGAGGCTTAAGCCTCCTTTAACCTATCAATCGGATTGTCCTTTCGGATCAGCAGATCACTTTGATCGCCAGACCACCCTGAGAGGTTTCGCGATACTTGGCATTCATGTCTTTACCGGTTTCCAGCATGGTCTCGATCACTTTATCCAGCGATACCCGAGGCTCGGAAGCACGACGCAACGCCATACGTGAAGCATTGATGGATTTAACGGCTGCGATACCGTTGCGCTCGATACAAGGAACCTGTACCTGACCGGCAACCGGGTCACAGGTCAGCCCCAGGTTATGTTCCATCGCAATCTCCGCCGCCATACAGACCTGCTCAGGGCTTGCGCCCATCAGTTCAGCCAGACCGGCAGCTGCCATTGAACAAGCGACACCCACTTCACCCTGACAGCCTACTTCAGCACCAGAGATAGAAGCATTACGCTTGTACAGACCGCCGATTGCGCCAGACGCGGCGAAGTAACGGATATATTCTTTCTCGCTGACCGGCTGAATGAATTTATCATAGTAAGCCAGTACTGCAGGGATAATACCGCAAGCACCGTTAGTCGGCGCGGTGACTACCCGGCCGCCTGCTGCGTTTTCTTCATTCACTGCAAAAGCGTACATGTTCACCCAGTCAACCACTGTCATCGGGTCGGTGTTGGTACGCTCAGAGGTGATGAGCTGCTGGCGCAGTGCCGCTGCACGACGAGGCACACGCAGCGGGCCAGGCAGAATGCCTTCTTCGTTCATGCCACGGTCCATACAGTCCTGCATGGTTTTCCAGATTTTAGCGAAGTAATCTTTAATTTCGTCTTCAGTGTTCATGGCACGTTGGTTTGCCATGACGATAGAGCTCATGGAGCGACCGCTTTCTTTGCAGTGCTGAACCAGCTCTTGTGCCGAGGTAAACGGGTAAGGGACTTTGATTTCAGACTCTTCTTCTTTACCGAAGTTTTCTTCATCAACAATGAAGCCGCCACCGATAGAGTAGTAAGTTTTGCTGTAAATTTTGTCTTCACCAGCCCATGCATGAATACTCATGCCATTCTCGTGCAGGGAAAGGTTGGTGTTATGGAAATTCATCCCGCCATCACGAGGGAAATCAACGGTGTGAATATTACCTGCAATTGGAAGACGCTCGGTTTCACCAACGCTGGCGATAAACCCAGGGATGCTGTCGATATCAACAGTTTCAGGGCTGTTGCCAGCCAGGCCCATGATAATGGCAATGTCTGTGTGGTGGCCTTTACCTGTCAGAGACAGAGAGCCATACACATCAACGGTGACTTTTGTCACATCATTGATTTTGCCCATTTCACGCAGGTTATCGACAAACTCTTTACCTGCTTTCATCGGACCTACAGTGTGCGAACTGGAAGGACCCACACCAATTTTGAAGATATCAAAAATACTGATCATGCGTAGTACCTCAGTCGGGGAAGCGATCTTGCCTCGGCCCGTGACTGTTATCTTTTTATGAACTCCCGCCCCTTCCTTGGCGAGTATAGTCAAAACAAAAGAGCAGGTGCTGAAAGCTCCCCTGCTCTTAAGTATCGGTTCTTTTACGTATTTTGTCAGTAATGCTGTACAGGCGAGACGTTAGAAAAATAGCCCGTACATAATGGCTGAAATCGCGATCAGACCCATGAGTGTGACAAATACGTTGCTTACCGCGCCCTTGTACTTCTGCATTGCCGGTACTTTATGTACGGCATACATAGGCATCAGGAACAAGATTGTCGCAATAATCGGGCCGCCTAATGTTTCAATCATCCCAAGAATACTAGGATTAACTGTTGCGACCAACCAGATAGTAGCAATCATGAAGACAACGGTAAATTTGTCAATATTCTTTTCGTTAACTTGCTTACCAGCCGACTTTAATTGTTTAGAAACTAGACCATTCAGACCTTCCCGCGCGCCCAGATAATGGCCGAAGAAAGATGAAACGATAGCCACAAATGCTACAACCGGGCCCAGATATGAAATAAATGGACTGTCATGTTTGTTGGCCAGGTAAGACAGAATAGCCAGGTTTTCCGCTTTTGCTTGCGCCAGATCCTGAGGGCTCAGGCTCAGTACGCACGAGAACACGAAGAACATCACAAAGCCCAGCAGCATAACGGCAGATCGCGCCAGAATGCGGGAGGCTTTCTCTTCTGCCTGCTCGCCATGTTCGCGCGCTTGTGCCTGCGAGAAAGCCGAGATAATAGGGCTGTGGTTAAACGAAAATACCAGAACAGGGATGGTAATCCACAAGGTGACCGCAAAATCACCCAGTGAAGGCATGGTGCTCAGGCTGACGGAAGACAGATTCCACTCGGGGATCAGATATACCGACATAAACAGCAAAATGCCCACCAGCGGGTATACCAGAAACTGAGTGACTTTCAGCATCAGTTTTTCACCGGCAATCATCACGGACATCATGCCCAGAATCAAAATGATAGACAGTAATGCCCGAGGCATGGATGCCATACCAAGCTGGTTGACCATGAAGGAATCGACAGTATTGGTGATACCAACACCATAAATCAGCACAATCGGGTAAATAGCAAAGAAGTAGAGCAGGGTGATTAATTTACCGGCACGGGCGCCAAAATGTTCTTCCACCACTTCAGTAATGTCACTGCCGGGCTTCGCGGAAGACAGGACAAAACGCGCCAGACCGCGGTGCGCGAAGTAAGTCATCGGGCCAATCAGCAGTGTCATCGCCAGCAGTGGCCAGAAGCCGCTCATACCCGCGTTGATTGGCAGAAACAGGATACCGGCACCAACTGCGGTACCAAAAAGAGAAAGCACCCAGGTCGTATCTTGTGCAGTCCAGCGGCTTTTGGCAGCAGCGGATGCAGCAGATACAGATGCAGTTTTCGTTTGCATAAGTTAGTCCAACATTTAATAGGGAACAGGAACCGGGGTATTTTCGCTTATTTAAGGCGTGAAAAAATGATCTGTGAAAAAACTCGCTCACTATTTAACATTTGTTGCAAGGAAATGAGAGTTTGATCACCTAAAGAGTCGCTATTTATGTCGCAGATGGCGAAAGGTTCAGCGATTGTCAACCCAGATTTGATGTGACAGGGCTTTGACTATCTGAGCCGTCGCGCCCCAAATGGAATATTCCTGATATGGGATGGCATAAATGGTGTGTTCCTTACCTTTGAAGGTGAAACGCTGGGTGCGCATATTGCGGGGATTGAGCAAGAAGGTAACAGGGACTTCAAATATGCTGTCGACTTCGTTGGGATCGAGCACGGGCCGGTAGCTGGCGGTAACAGTCGCTAAAAACGGTGTCACCATATAACCGCTGAGCGTCGGGAGGGCGGGCAATGTGCCCAGAATGTCTTTTTTATCACACAGAATGCCAATCTCTTCCTGTGTTTCCCGAATGGCAGTATTGATGAGTTCGCCGTCTTCGCTTTCAAAGCGACCGCCCGGAAAGGCCACCTGTCCCGGATGGTGTTTCAGGTGGTTTGCCCGCCTGGTCAGTATCACATGGTAACCGTCAGGCCTTGCCACCAGAGGGATCATCACTGCCGCGGGTTTAAAGCGGCTGCTGTTGGGCAGCAACTGCTTGATACGTCTCTGATGGCTGCGATCATACTGGCCCGGCTGCGCAAGCAGGAAGCGGCTGAGCATGTGATGCTGGACTATCATGTGGTATTCCCGATGGCGCCCCCTCCCGGCAATTTGTTGAGGGTCTGTTATAAGATTGGCAGAATTTTGCTCAGCTTGTCCAGCGTTTCCTGGTATTCGCTCTGAGCTTCGCTGTCGGCCACCACACCGCCGCCGGCCCAGGCATAAATCTGCTTGTCGACCGCGATCAGGGTTCGGATCGTGATGCTGGTATCCATCTGACCGCAGCGGCTGATGTAACCGATACTGCCGCAGTACACGCTGCGTCTGTGCGGCTCCAGCTCTTCGATAATTTCCATGGCGCGGACTTTCGGTGCCCCCGTGATAGAACCGCCAGGAAAACAAGCTTTCAGCAGATCCGTTGCACAATAGTGAGCAGGGTCCATGTCGGCCGTGACTGTGCTGACCAAGTGATGCACGGCCGGGAAGCTTTCAATGGCAAACAGGCTGGGGACGCGCACCGTGCCCGGTGATGCCACCCGGCCGATGTCATTGCGCAGCAAATCGACGATCATCAAATTCTCTGCCCTGTCTTTATCTGCGTGTTTCAGATCTTCGGCATTGGCCTGATCGGTGACAGGATCGGCAGAGCGAGGGCGGGTGCCCTTAATCGGCTTGGTTTCAATTTTGTTGTCTTTGAGTTTCAGAAAACGTTCCGGTGACACAGACAATACCGCGGCCTGATCAAGACGAATAAAGGCTGAAAAGGGCGCGCCATTATGGCTTTCCAGTTTCCGGTAAGCCTGCCATTCATCGCCCTGATAACCCGCGCTGAAACGCTGGGCGAGGTTAATCTGATAGCAGTCACCCGCGTTCAAATAATCCTGTACCTGATTAAATTTCCCGATATAGCTGTCGAGCGTCATATTGGCCTGCCAGTCGGAGGTCAGCCGGAAGGCATCTCTCTGGTCAGATTCAGTTGATTGCTGTGCTTTCAGCCACTGCAGCCGCGCTGAGGTATCTGGCGCCACCAGCGAGAGTTGCCGGGTATGGTGGTCAGCAATTAACGCCCAGTCATATAAGCCCACCGCCATATCCGGCGCCTTGATATCCTGAATGGCCAGGGCAGGTATCTTTTCCACCTGCCGGCCCAGATCGTAAGCAAAATACCCCACAGCCCCGCCGGTAAAAGGCAGATCGTCAATAGCAGGACAGGCTGGTAATAATTCCGACTGCAGCGCGTGCAGTAATGAAAACGGGTCTTGCTCAGAGCTGCGTTGCTGGCCGCTTGCATGGGTGATCACACTGACACCGTCTCGGGTTTCAATGGTCGCCAGCGGGCTGGCAACCAGAATGTCATAACGATTGTCAGGGTGGCCTTGTGCCGCTGAACGCAGCAGCATAGCCCAAGGGGTGGCAGAAAGAGGTTCGAACCAGTCCAGAACAGCATCCTGGCTATAGTCCAGATGCATCACCTGGAGTTGAGAGACAGCAGAATATTTCATTTTCTTTTTTGTGACAGGTGTTCGATTGGCGCATAGCGCGAGATTGCGGGCAAGAGTATCATAGAAACAAATACGACGTCTGCATCGCGGCTTTATCCGGCGCATTGATGATTCAGCTCAAGATTTCGGTCTGCCTCTGACACCCTACCATGCATAAGGTCCGGGTCAGGCCCGTCAATTTGCAGGCGCGTATACGACAATAAGCAACGAGGGCAACTATGACCGTCATCCGTAAAGAAGATGTGATCAGCAGTGTGGCAGACGCGCTGCAATACATTTCCTACTATCATCCGCTGGATTTTGTGCAGGCTCTTGAAAAGGCTTACCACAAAGAGCAGAGCCAGGCCGCGAAAGATGCCATGGCACAGATTCTGATTAACTCTCGTATGTCCGCCGAAGGCCATCGTCCGATTTGCCAGGACACAGGTATTGTGACCTGTTTCGTGAAAATTGGTATGAACGTACAGTGGGAGAGCGATCTGACCGTTCAGGAAATGATCGATGAAGGTGTGCGTCAGGCGTACAACAACCCGATCAACCCTCTGCGGGCATCGGTTGTTGCGGATCCTGCCGGTGCGCGTATCAACACTAAAGATAACGCCCCTGCGGTTGTTCATATTGACATGGTGCCGGGCAACGAAGTGGAAATTCAGCTGGCGGCCAAGGGCGGCGGCTCAGAGAACAAAACCAAAATGGTGATGCTCAACCCGTCGGATGATATTGCCGAGTGGGTTGAAAAAACGGTGCCACTGATGGGCGCGGGCTGGTGCCCGCCAGGTATGCTGGGAATCGGTATCGGCGGCACGGCTGAAAAAGCCGCGGTACTGGCGAAAGAGTCGCTGATGGAAGCGGTTGATATTCATGAGCTGATAGAGCGCGGTCCGCAAAATGCCGAAGAGAAGCTGCGTCTGGATATCTATGATCGCGTCAACAAGCTGGGTATCGGTGCCCAGGGCCTTGGCGGCATGACGACCGTGCTGGATATCAAAATCAAGACAGCGCCAACACATGCGGCCTCCAAACCGGTTTGCATGATCCCGAACTGTGCGGCAACCCGCCATGTGCATTTCACCCTGGACGGCAGCGGCCCGGCAGAGTTGACGCCGCCTAAGCTGGAAGACTGGCCTGAAGTGACCTGGGAAGTGGGCCAGAATGTACGTCGTGTTAATGTCGACAACATCACCAAAGAGGAAATTCAGCAATGGAAGTCCGGTGAAACTGTGCTGCTGTCCGGTAAAATCCTGACTGGCCGTGATGCTGCCCATAAGCGTATTCAGGAAATGCTGAACAGCGGACAGGGCCTGCCAGACGGTGTGGATTTCAACAACCGCTTCATTTATTACGTCGGTCCTGTGGATGCAGTGGGCGACGAAGCTGTGGGTCCTGCTGGTCCGACAACGTCCACGCGCATGGATAAATTCACCGACATGATGCTGGCTGAAACCGGCCTGATTGGCATGATAGGTAAAGCAGAGCGCGGCCCTGTGGCGATTGAGTCAATTAAAAATCACAAGGCCGTGTATTTAATGGCAGTGGGTGGTGCGGCGTACCTGGTGGCAAAAGCCATCAAAAAATCGCGCGTTGTGGCCTTTGAAGATCTGGGCATGGAAGCTATCTATGAATTTGAAGTGCAGGATATGCCTGTCACAGTCGCCGTCGATTCAGACGGTGTGAATGCGCACCAGACCGGCCCTGACATCTGGAAAGTCAAAATCGCTGAAATGGATGCGTAACACGCCTGCAGTGTTATCTGCTGAAATACTTTGAAATAAAAAGGAGCCGTCTGGCTCCTTTTTTTTGCACTGGTTTAACCTTTGATTAAGGAAGTAAGCAATAAAATGGCATTTTTTTGCTATGTTGGCACGTGGTTAAATACAAGATGTTGAATAAATCGGACCTATTGAATTGGAGATGCATTGAATGAGGCTCACTCTGCTGGCCCTGACTCTGTCGGTGAGCATGCTCACCGCTTGCAGTGAGGAAACAAAATCTGTGCCCGAACCCGTATCCCGACCGGTTAAGTTGTTAACTGTTGATGTCGGTGACAGTCAGAGTTACCGGACATTTCCCGCCCAGGTGGAAGCCGGCGATAAAGCGGTGCTGGCATTTCGTGTTTCCGGCGTATTGGAGAGTGTGGATGTGCGCGATGGCGAAGAGGTGAAAAAAGGCCAGCGTCTGGCGAAGCTGAAAACCGATGAGCTGACCTTGCTGGTTGAACAGGCCAAAGCCAATTACAACCTGGCTCAGGTTCAGTACCAACGAAATGCTGAATTGCTGAAAACCAATGTGGTGTCCGAACTGGACTTTGACCAGTCAACGGCAGCCCGAAATCAGGCCAGAGCAGAGTTGGATAAACAGGAAGCCAACCTGAAATACGCCACCCTGATGGCGCCTTACGATGGGGTAGTCTCTATTTCCATGGCCAACAATTATGAATATGTCTCGGCGAAACAGCCTGTGATGCATATTCAGAGCGAAGGGCTGCTTAATGTCAGTTTCCAGTTACCTCAGCAACTGCTTAACCGTATGCGATCCGGTGACGAGCGATCTGCTCAGGTGATCTTCGATACCATCCCGGATCAGGTGTTCCAGGCCAACCTGAAGGAAATTGACACCGAAGCCGACACTAAAACCTCCAGTTACCAGGTCACTCTCACCATGGAAAAACCGGTTGATCAAAACCTGCTTCCCGGTATGGCAGCGCAAGTGAAAATTGCGTTACCGCAAACCGGGGCAGGTTCATTGCCCGCACGGGCGATTGTGCGGGAAAACGGCAGCACTTATGTGTGGCGGGTGGCTGATGATGGCAAAGTCAGCAAAGTTGAAGTGGTGCTGGATGAACAATCCCGCGTGGTCAGCGGATTAGAAGACGGAGCGGTTATTGCGGCGTCTGGTGTGACTGAGCTGAAAGAAGGCCAGATCGTACGTGAATGGGTCAAGGAGCGGGGTCTCTGAGATGAAAAGTACCTTATTACGTTCAGCTTTCTGGCTATTGCCGTGGTTGCTTGTTGGCTGTGGTCAGGAGCCGCAGCCCGAGCCTAAGGCTTCACAATCTGTGAGCGTCTATCAGGTGGGGCTGGAGCAAAGCTCACCGATTTTATCTTTCCCGGCCGTCGCTGCTGCTGCAGATAAATCTGTGCTGTCTTTTCGTCTTTCCGGTGAAGTGATCAAGGTCAACGTCAAGCCTGGCGAGTTTGTGAAAAAAGGCCAGTTGCTGGCGCAACTTGATCCGACCGATTACCAGCTGACAGTCAATGATGCGCAGGCGAAATTCAGTCTGGCGGACAGCCAGTATCGCCGGTCGGCCACACTGGTCAAGCAGGGATATCTGGCCCAGTCGCAGTTCGATGAATTGGCTGCACAAAGGCAAATCGCGCTGGCAAGGCTGAATCTGGCCAAGTTGCGTCTGACCTTCACCGCATTGCACGCCCCTTTCAGCGGGGTAATTTCTCGTGTACCTGTTGAGCAGTTTGAAAATGTCCAGGTGGGCGAGGCTGTCATGAATATCCATAGCGCGACTGACGTGGATATCCTGATCCAGGCCCCGGACATGATTTACTCAAAAAGCACCGCCAGGCAGGTACAAAATAAGCGGCCGGGCACCAAAGTGATACTGGATGACGGAACAGAATATACCGCGTATCTGAAAGAGTTTACGACAGAGCCGGATCCTGAGCTGGGCTCTTTTAAGGTCACACTCACTATGCCAATGCCGGCAGAGCAATTTATTCTTGATGGCACTTCGGTTGAGGTAAAAGTGGACGGACAAAAAATGCAGATTTATCGCTCGGATGAAGCGGTGATTCCGCTCAGTGCCGTGTTCAATGAAGATGGTGATGCTATCAATCCGGCCAACAAATTCGTGTGGGTAGTGAATGACGGTAATACAGTGACAAAACGCCAGATTGTGACAGATAAAGTCGTCCCGGATGGTGTGCGTATTGTGTCAGGATTACAGGAAGGCGACGTGATTGTGACTGAAGGCGTCAATCGCCTCCGTGATGGTCAGCATGTGACTGTTGTGGATCAGGAGGCAGCCAAGTAATGAAACAGGATATCGCCACATATTTTATTAAAAACAAAGTCATCAGCTGGATGCTGACCCTGATCTTTCTGATCGGCGGCACAATGGCATTTCTGGAGCTGGGCCGGCTGGAAGACCCTGAATTCACGATCAAAGACGCCATGGTGGTGACCTCGTATCCTGGTGCGACCGCGCAGCAGGTTGAGGAAGAGGTGACCTATCCGATAGAGAAAGCCATCGGCCAGCTTCCTTACGTGGATGAAGTGAACTCCATTTCAAGCCGGGATCTGTCCCAGATCACAGTGACCATGAAAAATAATTATGGCCCGGACGATCTGCCGCAGATCTGGGATGAACTGCGCCGTAAGGTCAATGATCTGAAACCCAGCCTGCCACCCGGTGTCGGCACACCCAAAGTGGTGGATGATTTTGGTGATGTGTACGGCATTCTGCTGGCTGTGACCGGGGAGGGTTATAGCTACCGTGAGTTAAACGATTATGTGGATTACCTTCGCCGGGAGCTGGAGCTGGTCGATGGTGTGGGTAAAGTACAGGTCACGGGCACGCAGCAGGAGCAGGTGTTTATTGAAATCTCCATGCAGCGGCTCAGTAATCTGGGGATCTCACCGCAGACGATTTATGGCACCTTGCAGCAGCAGAATCTGGTGACCAGTGCCGGCGCCATTCGTGTCGGGGATGAATATATCCGAGTGCAGACCACAGGTGAATTCCAGAATGCGGATGCGCTGGGCGATCTGATCATCAAAGACTCCGGCTCTCAGGGGCTGATTTACCTCAGAGACGTCGCCACGATTGAACGCGGATTCAAGGAAGTCCCGGATAACCTGGTCAGCTATAACGGCAAGCAAGCCCTGAACCTGGGGATCTCTTTTGTTTCCGGTATCAATGTGGTCGAAGGCGGTAAGCGTGTGATGAGCCGCCTGGCTGAACTGAAAGTGCAGCAGCCGGTGGGTATAGATATCGGCGTGGTGTACAGCCAGCCGACAGAAGTGGATAAATCGGTCAGCGGTTTTGTGGTGAGCCTGGGCCAGGCCGTGGTGATTGTTATTGTGGTCCTGCTGTTCTTCATGGGATTGCGATCCGGTCTTCTTATCGGACTGATTCTGCTGTTAACTGTGCTTGCTACCTTTGTGTTTATGAAATGGATGGCTATCGACTTACAGCGCATTTCACTGGGGGCACTGGTCATTGCCCTGGGGATGCTGGTCGATAATGCCATTGTGGTGGTTGAAGGCATACTGATTGGTTTGCAGAAAGGGCGAACCCGGCTGCAGGCGGCGTCTGACATAGTGACACAAACCAAATGGCCGCTCCTGGGCGCGACCGTGATTGCCGTCATGGCGTTTGCGCCCATCGGCTTATCGCAGGACTCGACCGGCGAGTACACCCGTACTTTGTTTACCGTGCTGCTTATTTCTCTGATGCTGAGCTGGTTCACGGCGATTTCTCTGACGCCTTTCTTCGCCGATTTGTTCTTCAAATCGCAAAAAGTAGCTGAAAGTGGCGAAGGTGACGATCCGTACAAAGGCAAGTTTTTTGTGCTGTACCGGCAGTTTCTTGAGCTTTGTATGCGACGCGCCTGGCTGACGGTGATATCGCTGGTGGTGATGCTGGGGGTGAGCCTGTACGGCTTCACACTGATAAAGCAATCTTTCTTCCCCGCTTCAACGTCGCCTATGTTCATGGTGGATATCTGGTTGCCAGAAGGGACAGACATCCGGGCGACGAATGATGCGCTGAAACAACTGCAGCAGCAAATTGAGCAAGATGACAGCATTGACTATGTCAGCACCAGTGCGGGTAAAGGCTCGCAGCGCTTTATGCTGACCTATTCACCCGAGAAAAGTTATGCCGCATACGGTGAGCTGATTATCCGGGTGAAGCAGTTTGATGATGTGCTGCCGGCTATGTCTCAGGTACAGGCGATCATTGGTAAGGACTTCCCGAATGTCGAATACAAGCTCAAGCAAATCATGCTTGGCCCGTCTTCGGGCGCGAAAATTGAAGCACGTCTGGTAGGCCCGGATCCGACTGTACTCCGCGGTCTGGCCAAAGAGGTCACTGATATCATGCGGGCTGACGCGGGCACCGCCAACATACGGCATGACTGGCGAGAGCGCACCAAAGTGCTGGAGCCGGTTTTCAACGAAAGTCAGGCCCGCCGCTACGGGATCACCAAGAAAGATGTCGATGATCTGCTGCAAATGGCGTTTTCCGGCCTGTCGGTAGGTATCTACCGCGAGGGGACTACCCTGATGCCGATTGTTGCCCGACTGCCGGAGCAGGAGCGTGTTGATATCAGCACGATTGAGGGGATGAAAATCTGGAGTCCGGCGGTGCAGGGCTATGTGCCATTGCAGCAAGTGGTCTCGGCTGTGAATCTGCGCTGGGAAGATCCGCTCATCGCACGTAAAGACAGAAAGCGGGTACTGACAGTCATGGCTGACCCCGATCCGCTCGGCGATGAAACGGCCGCGACGGTGCAAAAGCGAATCCAGCCAGCGATTGAAGCGCTGGATCTGCCACCTGGCTATGCGCTGGAGTGGGGCGGCGAGTACGAGTCCTCCGGCGATGCGAAAGCCTCGTTGTTCAGCTCGATGCCAATGGGTTATCTGATGATGTTCCTGATCACTATCTTCCTGTTTAACAAGGTGAAGGAGGCGCTGATTGTGTGGGCGACTGTGCCTCTGGCGGTGATTGGCGTGGCCTCTGGCCTGCTGTTGCTGAACACCCCGTTTGGCTTTATGGCGCTGCTGGGCTTTTTGAGCTTGTCAGGTATGCTGGTGAAAAACGGTATTGTGCTGTTAGACCAGATTGAGATCGAAATCAGCAGCGGTAAAGACAAATACCAGGCTGTGGTAGATGCCGCCGTCAGCCGGGTTCGCCCGGTCTGTATGGCAGCGATCACCACGATTCTGGGTATGATCCCGCTATTGCCGGATGTGTTTTTTAAGCCGATGGCAGTGACCATCATGTTCGGTCTTGGCTTTGCGACCATACTGACTCTGATTGTGGTGCCTGTGCTGTACCGCTTATTCCACAGTGTCCCGTTGCCGGGCCGTGAGGGATAACCCTGAGCCCAGAGAATCAGCCTGGTTAGTACTTTCATGCTGATTTTCTCAACACCATCACCTGCCGTCCTCCCCGCACTTGCGGGGCGGACGGTGGATTAAAGAGGATGTTATGACGCCGACTCACGGATGGCACTGCTTTGGGCCAGCACACGCTTGGTAATAACCGGATAAACAATCAGAGAAAACAGAACCATGCTGATTGCCATCGTCAGAAACAAAGGTTTGTAGCTGAAGTCTGCCGGCAGCATCAGGATCAGGGCAATGGATACCGCGCCGCGTGCGCCTGAGAAATTCAGCAGCCAGAAATCGAGCCGCGACAGTTTTTTCGAATCTATACGCAGGACAGGCAGCATCAGCCAAAGCGAAATAAACCGTGCCGAAAAAAGCAGCACTATGGATAACAGTATAATAACGGCGGACAGGACATCGGGAGACAGCAGGGTAAATACGCTGGAACCGAGCAGGAAGAAAAGCAGCGCGTTGGCGACATAATCCAGGTACTCCCAGATCTCCTGATGGGCAAGATGATTGGCATCATCCTGATAAGGCTTGTAACCGTAAGCCAGTGCCGCGGCAAACACGGCCAGAATTCCGGAAAAATGCATTTCTTCAGCCAGTACAAAACTGCCATATGCCAATGCCAGCGTGATATTGGTTGTTAAGGTGTAATGCCGCTCATGGAGTAATGTCAGCAGCCAGCGAGCCCCACGGCCGAGTACCACACCGACCGCCAAAGCCCCCACCACATGCGACACTAAACTCAGACTGCTGCTTGTCAAATCAAATTCAGTGCCACTAAAAATCACTAAGGAAAGAATACTGGCCACAGTGACCACAAAACCGTCGTTCAATATGGATTCCCCTTCAATCAGCAGTTTCTGGTTTTCGGTCACGCTTTGGTTATCTTTGAATAAGGCGCTGATTGCCAAAGGATCGGTGGCAGAAATGATAACCCCGAACAACAACGCAGGCATCAAGGGTACCCCGAGCAGCCAGTGTATAGCGGCCGCAATCACCAACATGCTGATCAATATACCGAAGGAGCCGGCCAGTGACGCGGGGATCAGCACCTGCCTGAAATGAAACAGACAAATACATTGGGTAGATGAAAACACCAGCAACGGCACGAAAAGATACAGCACAACATGCGGCTCCAATACCAGATCCGGCAAGTTGGAACCTGGCATTGCGGAAACCGCGCCGTAGATCAGTCCCAGCAGGAGGATCCAGGTAATGTCTGAAAACAGCCGCCAGCGGTGAGAAAAGAAAAAGATGGCGTTCAGGGCGACCCAGCCCAGTACGGCGAAGATGACAAGTGAGGGGATAGATTCATAACCAGTCACAGACGCCTCTCCAAAAAGTGATTGTTTTTTATACTCTAATCGTGTTGGAGGATGAAGCAAGCGGATTATTTGCAGTGAGAACAGATTGGATGAGAAAAAGGCTCCGACGCAGGAGCCTTTTTACCAGGGCAAAGCAGATTACTGTGCTACTTGCCAGCCGATTTGTTCACCGGCCCGGATAGGCACCACCTGCTCGGCACCAAATTCCATGGTGTCCGGCACCGCCCAGCTTTGTTTGGTCAGGGTGATAGTGTCATGGTTACGAGGCAGGCCGTAGAAGTCAGGGCCATTGTGGCTGGCAAAACCTTCCAGCTTGTCGAGTGCGCCTGCCAGCTCGAAAACTTCTGCGTACAGTTCAATGGCAGCATGGGCCGTATAAGAGCCGGCACAGCCACAGGCGGCTTCTTTTTTGCCTTTGGCATGTGGCGCTGAATCTGTGCCCAGGAAGAATTTTTTGCTGCCACTGGTAGCTGCTGCAATCAGTGCTTCCTGATGGGTGTTGCGCTTTAAAATAGGCAGGCAGTAAAAGTGCGGACGGATGCCGCCAGCCAGCATATGGTTGCGGTTATACAGCAAATGGTGAGCGGTAATCGTTGCGCCCACGTTTGGCCCGGCATTGTTGACGAAGTCGACGGCATCTTTAGTGGTAATGTGTTCAAGCACCACTTTCAGGTTTGGCATGGCAGCGACGATAGGCGCCAGCACAGTGTCGAGAAAGACTTTCTCGCGGTCAAAAATATCTACATCGTGCTTGGTCACCTCGCCATGAATCAGCAGCGGCATGCCCAGTTCCTGCATGGCTTCCATAGTGGGCAGCAGCTTGTTGATGTCGGTGACGCCTGAATCAGAGTTAGTGGTTGCGCCGGCAGGGTAGAGCTTTGCCGCGTACACATGACCACTGGCCTTGGCTTTGCGAATCTCGTCAGGTGTTGTGTTATCGGTGAGGTATAGCACCATCAAAGGAGAGAAGGTTTCACTTGGCTGAGCAGCCAGAATGCGATCACGGTAAGCAAGAGCGGCAGAGGTATCAGTCACGGGAGGAACAAGGTTAGGCATGATGATAGCCCGTCCCATATAACGGCTGATGTCCCGAACCGTATCCTTCAGTACATCGCCATCGCGCAGGTGTACGTGCCAGTCGTCCGGACGTGTGATAGTGATCGACGTCATAGTAGCTCCCTCCAAAAAATTCGCCCGATTCTAAAAGTATGGCGTGACTAAGTAAAGCCGTATTGCCTATTTGCCCTCTCAAACCGCAATCGTTTGCATTCTTTGCCCTGTCTGCGCTGGTGTTGCGGTTAAGCATCGTCTGATCACACCAAACATTGATCGAAAACAATCGCAGAATCTGGCGAAGTGGTAGCGTAAACATATGCTTTTGGTTTCACTAAAATTAAGTGCAAACCAGTGGCAGTTCTTACCTTACCTACAAGAGACAGAGTATAAAATGGCATCTATAACCAGAACACAAGATATTACACCGCTAAAAGACAGCACGTTTTGTGTGTCAGTGAATGATATTGAGGTGAAAGCGGTACCCGGTGAAAGTGTCTTGAGCACATTATTAGCCAGTGAGTTCAGGCGTTTGATGAAAAACGATTTTGGCGCATCTTCAGGGGCTTTTTGCGGTATGGGCGTTTGCCATTGCTGCCTGGTTGAAATTAATGGCCGTCATAAGCAGCGTGCCTGCCAGACACTGGTCCAGCCCAGCATGAAAATCCGCACCTGTCGCAATCGGGTTATCGAAGGGGACAGTGAGCATGCCTGAGAATATCGTGATTGTCGGTGCCGGCCCTGCAGGCATGTCGATAGCATCCACTTTGTCGGCATTTGGCATACGATCAACTGTCATTGACGAATCGCCCAAAGCCGGCGGTGTTATCTATCGCGGCCCCTGGCGGGCAACACAAACCATGCCGCATCTGGATGAAAGCCTGCAAAAGAACATCGCTTTGCAGCAGGCCCTGGTGGCGGAGCACCAGCACAATATCGCACTTCTGACCGAGACGCGGGTGCTTGGCCCGTTAGCCGGCAGTCAACTGCTGCTGTCCCGCCATGACAGGCTTTCTGCTCAGGACTTTGATTATCTTTTTCTGGCAACGGGCTGTCAGGAACGGAGCATTCCTTTTCCGGGCTGGCAGTTACCGGGTGTGATGCTGGCTGGTGGCATACAGCTGCAGCTCAAAAGCGGATTAGTGCGCCCTGGCCGGCAGGCGGTAATCACCGGGACAGGCCCGTTATTGGTGCTGCTTGCCTGTCAGCTGCTCCGCTCAGGAGTCGAAGTGAAAGGTGTCTATGACGCCACATCTTTCAGTGCGATGAGTAAGGAGGTGATAGCGCTGCTTAATCGGCCGCAGATGGCGCTGGAAGGTCTGTCGCTGCTGGCCTATCTCAGGCTGCATCAAGTACCGGTGAATTATGGCTGGGGGATAGTGAAAGCGAAAGGCAGTGTCAGTCTGGAGCGTGTGGCCGTTGCACCCTATAACAGCAACTGGGAAGCCGATCAGCAGAAAATACAGTGGATAGAGGCCGATTTACTGGGCGTGGGTTACGGCTTTGTGTCCCGGTCCCAGCTGGCTCAGCTAATGGATCTTGAGGTCAGAATGGATGAATTCAGCGGACTGATTCCGGTAACAGATGCCTATCAGCGCAGTAGCCGCGCGAATATTTTCTGTGCCGGTGACTCTGCCCGTTTCGCCGGGGCGGATGTCGCCATTGTGGAAGGTCAGATCGCGGCCCTGGCGTTGGTGGCAGAGCTGTATCCGGACAAGGCGGCAGACGTAGCAGAACGTCTCTCTGAACTGCAGAAGACGCTCAAGCGTTTGTACCGTTTCCGCGGTGCTTTTGACCGTGCTAATCAGCGTAAAAAAGGGCTATTGAACCTGCCCGACGCCGAGACTGTGATCTGTCGCTGCGAACAGGTAAAGCGTTCTGCCATAGACAAAGCGATTGCCGAAGGCTGCCGGGATAGCGTGAGCCTGAAAATGCGGACCCGTGTCACTATGGGAGACTGTCAGGGAAAAACCTGCAGTCATTATTGCAATGACAGGTTAGCGAGTGAAGGCTTTCACCGCGAACAGGGTCAGTTTAGAGTCAGATTCCCATTAGATCCTATTCCCTTTGCTGCCATGGAGAACGAATAATGAAGCATTATGATGTTGTGATTTGCGGCGGTGGGGTGATTGGCGGAGCGGTGGCCTTTGCGTTAAGCCGTAACCGGGATCTGAATATTGCGCTGGTCGATTTCAAAAAACCGGGCAACGCGTCCCGCGCCTCTGCCGGCGGGTTGTGGGCGATGGGTGAATCAACGGGTTTGGGCTGTGGAGTCATTCTGTTCAAGACGCTGTCAAAACAACTCCGGGAAGGGGCGGACGTATCGGACGCTTCAGCCATGAAACCACATATCATGCCTAAGTCTTTTTTTGATCTGGCGATGATGTCAAATGCGATGTATCCGGCTTTAAATCAGGAGCTGCTGGAGAAACACGGTGTCGATATGAAATTTGAAAAAACAGGGCTGAAGTTTGTGTTGTTTGATCAATATGATCGTATTTATGCCGAACATATTGCCGCTGCTGTGCCAGATCGTCAGCAACATATTCGCTGGCTTGATAAAGCCACGCTGCTGGCAGAAGAGCCGAATATAGCGCCGGATGCCATTGGCGCGATGGAGTTCGATACCGACCACCAGATCAACCCTTATCGGCTGAATGATGCCTATGTGGAAGCCGCGCGCCAGAACGGTGTGGATTTGTACCTCAATACCTCGATCACAGCGATTGAGCGACAAGGTCATCGGGTGACGGGCGTGCAGACATCCCGGGGTAAATTAAGCGCCGGTATGGTCATCAATGCAGCCGGGGCATGGGCTGAGCAGATCAACTTGTGGGCGACGGGCATGCAGATGCCGGTTTTCCCGGTAAAAGGACAGGTGCTGGTGTCTGAAAGATTGCCCAAAATACTCAATAGCTGTATTACCACCAGCGACTGCTATATTGCGCAGAAAGACAATGGCGAGATCCTGATTGGCTCAACCACAGAAGAGTGTGGTTACGACACCCGCACAGATTTGAACCAGCTTAAATCCTTGGCCCGGGGCGCGATGAAGACGATTCCTCAGTTGCGCGACATGAACATTAAACGCTGCTGGGCCGGATTACGTCCCGGCTCCCCGGACGAGTTGCCAATTCTGGGGCCAGTGCCCGGTATTGAGGGTTATCTGACGGCTTGCGGTCACTTCAGAACCGGTATGCTGACTTCTGCGATTACAGGTAAATTATTGAATGAACTGGTACGCGGCGAACCAACCAGTGTGGATATCAGCCCATTTCTGTACCAGCGTTTTTTACACGATAATGGCGAAAAGGCTGATGCAGCTTATTCAGTTACAGCGGGCTCATCTTCTGAGAACAGGATAGCCAACTCATGACTGTTCCCGGAATGGACTCCAGGCGTGGTGCTGTGCAACTGCAGCGTTTTCGCATCAATACCATCACAACAGGTGATTTTCCTTGAATTTGGAGAGTTTATACGGCTCAATTCAGATTATTTCGACACTAGATTCAGAAGATGGAACCTTTACCGTACTTAAGAGATATTCAGCTGAAACGAGAGAAAATTGACTCTTTTGGTCATTATCCGTTTTGTATTCCGGCAGTAAAAGGCCTGGATAAAATCGACTTCAGCCCGGAGGTCACAATTTTTGTCGGTGAAAATGGCAGCGGCAAATCAACCTTGCTGGAAGCCATTGCTGTCGGTATGGGGTTCAACGCAGAAGGGGGAACGAAGAATTTCAATTTCTCGACCCGAAGTACGCATTCTGAATTGTATAAGTCTATCCGCTACAACAAGTCGTTCAGGCGTTATAAGGACGGCTTTTTTCTCCGGGCTGAAAGTTTTTACAATGTCTCGACCCATATTGATGAACTGGACGAAGCGCCAGGTTTTGGGCCGCCTGTGATTGATTCATACGGCGGCGTACCCCTTCATCACCAGTCGCATGGTGAGTCATTTCTGTCATTAATGGTCGAGCGGTTTGGCGGTAAGGGCTTATATATACTGGACGAGCCTGAAGCCGCTTTATCCCCTATGCGCCAACTGTCGGTGCTCAGTCGAATGCATCAGCTGGTTCAGGATCAATCACAATTCATTATTGCTACCCATTCACCCATGATCATGGCGTATCCCTGCGCTCTGATTTATCAGATTGGCCCGTCCGGTATTCACCCGGTGAGATATGAAGAGACGGAACACTACGCGATCACGAAAGCGTTTCTGAATAACCCCCAACCCATGCTTGATGAGCTGTTTGTCGATTAACGAATACAACAGTGAATACAACAAGGACAGTCACGTTAATGCTTGGGCGAATTATAAGGACAGTCACGTTAATTTGATGATTTACAAGGACAGACACGATAAAGAAAGTGCAAGCAAGGACAGGCATACAAAAGATAAAGCCATCAGGCTCTTTACTGAATTCGGTGAAGAGCTTTTAAGCGTCGTTAAAAGTATCGATTTACAGCGTGTTGGAATGCAAAGTGAGATTTTATGCCTCTGGCATGATTTTCAGGCGAGCGGTGGCATACGAATGCATCGCTGTTGAGGAGCTGTTTGCTGTGATGGGTTATGGGAGCTGTAAACCGGTACACCGCTGCCGGTTCAATTTCGGCAAAACGGCTTGAATTGACGAGATGGTGCCAATGAGGGGGCCAGTTTCTATTTTGGTGCA
>NZ_JASJOJ010000164.1:0-523 GCF_038519165.1 Photobacterium sp. SP02 | reverse complement strand
CGTTGGTGCTCGTCAATCAGCCACGCATAGGCGGCGTTAAACACTGTGCTGTCTATGACCTGATTCGGGCGATTATCGGTGTATTCGATATGGCCCAGCCCGGTCAGGGTGTTGAAATCAACCGCCCATTCACCTTGCCGCATGGCATAGCCGCCGATGTGTCCCAAGAAGGCCGGCACACCATCAATGACGATGAGCTGATCTTGTGTGACTGCTGTAATTCTCATAACTTCATAATCCAAATAACGGCCACTGACTTCTGTCGCACGTCGACGTGACCGTGGTTGTGTGATTGCCCGCTGCCCGGCGTACTGACATAGGTGCTGGCGTTATGCAGCCGTAAACCCAGTGTCCGCGGTGAAGAGCGGCCCGTCTCGGCGTACGCACTCCAGCCGTTATTAGGCACCGAGCGATTAGCCACCCCGGCGTTACTAATGCTGGAGATTTGAAAGTTACTGGTGCGCTGATAGGTCATGGACGAGCTGGGAAGCTGATTAGATGACAGGGTGTGATTCCCTGTCGC
>NZ_JASJOJ010000163.1:0-529 GCF_038519165.1 Photobacterium sp. SP02 | reverse complement strand
ATAAAGAAAATAACAGGCTCTAGAGTTTGTTTTTTGTGATGTAAAGATAGTAAAGTTTTCGAGAAATACAAAAACAATGTATATTTGTGAAGTAATAAAGGTCAAGAGGTCCGATTGTAGGGCATTTCGTTGTTAAAGACCTCCGGTTCGCTTCGATTTTTACCGCCTCATGCCTACACCGCCTCATGCCTACACCGCCATCTTGCTTTCTCCCGCTGGTCGAAAGGGAAAATAAGACGTTTTATTTTAAGATGTATAGTCAGAAAAAACATTCAAATTATGAAAGAATTTAAGGGTAAAAAGAGCCATTCAGTCTCTGTACGAATGTGCCCAATGGAACGAATGCTTATCGAATCCCGAGCTAATGAAACGGGAATGAGTATGAGCAGTTACGTGGTACTCTGTTCCCTGGGCAGAGAGCTGAAACTTTTAACTGAGGAACAAAAAACCGCTTACAAGCATTTAGCGACCTATCACAGCCACTTTTCAAGGATCGGTAGTTTAGTCCGGAACAGGTCTGATATCACCG
>NZ_JASJOJ010000162.1:0-529 GCF_038519165.1 Photobacterium sp. SP02 | reverse complement strand
GCTTTCTTTGGCTTCTTCAAGAAGTTCCTGTCTCTCATAGCATATGCCTAAATTAAAATGACCTAAGCCTTCGGAATGACCGTCATCAGTTTGAGAAGCGATATGTATGGCATGTTCGTATAGGGAAATTGCTTCTTTCCATTGCTGAAGGTCAACTTTGTTCATTGCGAAAAGCATTGTGCATTTTATGACTCGGTTTGTGTAGTTTTTGTGTGCTTCAAAGCTTTGAATCGCTTTTTCAGCGTGATTTAGTGAGAAAAAATTCTGGCGGATTTCGTAATATGCACTCGCAGTTTGATAGTGAAATTCTGCCCTTTCTATTTCGTCGGGCACTTTATTAAGCTTCCTCTCTGCGATTCTGTAAAAGTTGATTGCTTCGATGAAATCTTTTTCATAAAAGTGATACATGCCGTTAAAGAGATAAAAATAGTATTCAATCATGACATCTGTGCCTTTTTCCAGTGTTGCATTGTCTACTTTACTGAGTAGTTGTCCTGATTCTTTATAGTTTTCTGTCATCAGTTTAAAT
>NZ_JASJOJ010000161.1:0-546 GCF_038519165.1 Photobacterium sp. SP02 | reverse complement strand
TCACCCGATTTCAGAACAGCTTTATCACTGCTGATGCTGACAGTGGGCAGCACGGTATCAACCGTAATCGTTGTCTGCGTGGCCGCAGTGTTGCCATTGCCTGCAGCATCGGTGAACTTGCCGGCAGCGATATTGATCGTACCACTGGTGACATTGACATCTGGGATAAAGGTGGCGCTGTAAGTCGTACCGCTGCCGGTGAAGTTCGATAGCGTGCCCCCCGATACAGCCACATCATCAAACGTAAAATCGCTGCTGATCTCACTAAGGGTTAAAGTAATGGTAGCCGTTTCGCCCTGTTTCAGCGCGGTTTTGTCCGAGTTTATGGTCACAGTTGGCAGTACAGTATCCACGCTGATTGCCAACTGAGAGGCGACTGTGTTCGTGTTTCCTGCAGCGTCGGTAAAGACACCTGCGGCCACATCCACGGTCGCGCCAGCCGTGCTGTTCACATCGGGTGTAAAGGTCGCACTGTAGCTGATGCCGCTGCCGGTGAAGTTCGATAGCGTGCCCCCCGATACAGCCACATCATACGCACCATTAACG
>NZ_JASJOJ010000160.1:0-550 GCF_038519165.1 Photobacterium sp. SP02 | reverse complement strand
GCCCAGAAAAGCCTTTGATTTCGTTGGTGTTGTCCGGGCCGGTTGTAGGCGATCCCGGCGCCGACAACCTAAAAATTCATCCATGAATTTTTTCCCTGGGGGAGTGGGTTTCTTGGATTCAACTATTGTTGTTGGGCAGGCGGTTAATCCACACAGTGAATGCGGTTACAAGTTGCTGTGTTTGAGTTTGCTGGTATGTCGCGCTTAAGTCCGGTGGTTTACTTGGCATGAACTGATGCGCGCCAGACACTCTTTGCTGGCTCAAAGAGTGCCCAGAAAAGCCTTTGATTTCGTTGGTGTTGTCCGGGCCGGTTGTAGGCGATCCCGGCGCCGACAACCTAAAAATTCGTCCTGAATTTTTCCCTGTGGGAGTGGGTTTCTTTGGCGTTTTGAGGTGTTAAGGGTAAGTGCTTCAAGTGAGACATGAAGGTATGTCGCGCTTGAGTCCGGTGATTTACTTGGCATGGTTTGATGCGCGCCAGACACTCTTTGCTGGCTCAAAGAGTGCCCAGAAAAGCCTTTGATTTCGCTGGTGTTGTCCGGGCCGGTT
>NZ_JASJOJ010000159.1:0-595 GCF_038519165.1 Photobacterium sp. SP02 | reverse complement strand
TCACGAAGTGCTGCAAGATGTTGATCCATGAACCACTTTAAAAGAACATCAATTCTTGCTGATCATATGTCGCGCTTGAGTTCGGTGTTTTTCTCAGCACCGCTGGATGCGCGCCAGTTACTCTTTGCTGGCACAAAGCGTAACCAGAAATGCCTTTAGGCTCACTGGTGGTAGCCGGGGCGGTTGTAGGCGCTCCCGGCGCCGACAACCTAAAAATTCGTCCTGAATTTTTCCCTGGGGGTTGTGGGTAACGCTGGATTATTACCCGTGATTGGACTGATCTGATCCAATGTTTTTGGACACAGCGAACAGGACAAGAAGAATGGCAACCGCACCGCAAGCGGAGGAACGCACTACAACCACAGTAAAAATCATGTAACTCACTGAAGTTTCAGTCATCTGATACATTAGGCTGCTATTCTGCCTGATAAAAACAACCCGCATCACCGCACTCCAGCGCTCAATCAAACTATTTCCTGAATAATGCCACTTAGGGCTTGTCCAAAACCCGGATAATTGTTGCGTATTCCGGTCCATGCTGAACACGCATTCCGGTCCAATGTGAACACCTATTCTGGTTTAACGTGAACACCCA
>NZ_JASJOJ010000158.1:0-637 GCF_038519165.1 Photobacterium sp. SP02 | reverse complement strand
TATTCCGGCGACCTTCTTCCGTACGCTGGAGCAGTACAAACAACTGGATGTGCCCGCGGCGCTCGCCCCGCAGGGTGAACAGGTCTTTATCGTGTCCTTTGCTGATCTGTCCCTGAAGCTCAAAGACGGCCAGCAGCTGACCTCACTGGTTACCATGCTGGGCGAGTCACTGCAGATTCAGGTCGATATTGCGGCCAAGCAGGACGGCGACCCGGACAGCCCGACTCTTGAAGTCATTGCCGAAACCAACAAGCCGCAGGCATTGCGTATGTATCTGCCGCGTCTTGAGCGTTTGCAGATTGATATGCCCGCGCAGGGCACCAACACCTTTAACACCCTGCCGAACGACATGAAGCGCAGCATTCGCCGCATGCACTTCATGACGGATGCAATTGACGAGCTGGAAATCAAGCGTGATGACAACGTGGCCTATGAAACCACCGCCTGGCGTGAGCGTTACATGGCAAACCGCAACGATCTGATGTGGCAGGACGGTATGTTCCATCTGGACTTTCTGATGCGCGGCTTTATCCGTAATGAAATGTTCCCGACGGCCCGCGCCAAAGAGCTGCTGTTTACCTTCAAGACCCATAAGCCCGCGGGCAGCGTCACCGTGATTACTGAATATCTGGACGTT
>NZ_JASJOJ010000157.1:0-685 GCF_038519165.1 Photobacterium sp. SP02 | reverse complement strand
ACATGTCAAAACACCTTTAAACCCTTGACACCACTGGCTTTATCCTGTTTTTTTAAAATGACAGTGTTTCTATATGTATCAAGATAAGAAAAGACACGATTCTGACTCCGTCAAAATCGCCTAAAACTAAAACCCAAAACCCAAAAAAGGAGCTAGAAAAACTAGCTCCTTAAAAATAAACCCAATCTTCTCACTAGAAATCTTATCTTTCTTTACTTGCAGTCATGAAGGAAGGGTCCCCATTAAAATCCTAACCAAATAGACTATTTTTTATAACATCAATCTTTCAATGATCACTCTTCCACACGCTAGCATATGATAACAAGAATTTTGATCTCCCCATTCAATCTTTATTTCATAAAAAAAGCAATTTGATTTTACAATCAGATTGCTTTTTCCATTTCAAAAAGTTCAGGGGCCAAAAAGATTTTAATAAAAATCCAAAACAGTCATAAGCTATAAAAAAAGCCCGCAACCGTTAAAAGCATCCTGCTTATGTTCAGGGTGCTTTTAACATTTGATTTTAATCAAACAAAAAAGGAGTCAGCATAGTGACGGCTCCTAAAAGAAACAAAAACCTTTTCGCATACGCAAGCGTTGGAGGTTCCCCATTAAAATTCTAACCAAAATCAATATAATTTATAACACACAACTTTTGCTCATCACCATATACTAACAAGAGTAC
>NZ_JASJOJ010000156.1:0-690 GCF_038519165.1 Photobacterium sp. SP02 | reverse complement strand
GGGAGCGCCTACAACCGACCCGGACAACACCAAAGAACAAGTAGGCATTTCTGGGCACTCTTTGGGCCAGCAAAGAGTGTCTGGCGCGCGTACAAAGATGCTGAAATTGACACGGAAAGTAAGCGCGACATACAAGCTAAACTTCAGACATTGCGCTCATTGTACGGATTCCCGTCTGCACGGTAATCTATTGAATCATAAATAATTTAACTGGGTTTCTGGCTGTACTTTTAAAGCAGAAATGAGAAGTTTGATGCTTGCCTCTCCCCCAGGGGAAAATTCAGGACGAATTTTCAGGTTGTCGGCGCCGGGAGCGCCTACAACCGACCCGGACCACACCAAAGATCAAAAAGGGGCTTTCTGGGTACTCTTTGCACCAACAAAGAGTACCTGGCGCGCATTAGACAATGCCAAATGAACCACCAAACTCAAGCGCGACATACTTTCAGATTCAGACAGAACAACGAACAACCGCACTCGCTGAATGGATTACCGCCTACGCGGCAATGACAGGCCGGATGTATTTTCTGAGCTAAAGAGATCGACAAACCCAGGGAAAAATTCAGGACGAATTTTCAGGTTGTCGGCGCCGGGAGCGCCTACAACCGACCCGGACAACACCAAAGAACAAGTAGGCATTTCTGGGCACTCTTTGGGCCAGCAAAGAGTGTCTGGCGCGCGTACAAAGAT